>SFHN01000027.1 GCA_004555635.1 [Eubacterium] saphenum | reverse complement strand
TAATTAAGTGTGATATCTAATAAGGAGATGTAAGTATGAAGATACTTGTGGCAGACGACGAAAAGGAGATAGCCGAGCTTGTTGAACTTATCCTGAAAAAAGAGGGATACGAGGTCTGCAAATGCTTTGACGGAGCGCAGGCGCTTAACGCGGTGAACTGCATAGGCGCCGAGCTTGATTTGGCGATACTCGACGTGATGATGCCGAAATACGACGGGTTTGAGGTCTGCGCAAAAATCCGCGAGCGCTTCAACTTTCCCGTGATAATGCTGACCGCGAAAAGCGAGAACACCGACAAGGTGGCGGGGCTTACAATCGGAGCGGACGACTATGTGACAAAGCCGTTTAATCCGCTTGAGCTTGCCGCGCGGGTTAAGGCGCAGCTTCGCAGGTACAAAAGCTACAACGCCGAGCCGCTTGCAAATGTGTTCGAGTATGACGGGCTTTCGATTAACAGGGACACGCACACCTGCCGCCTGTTTGAAAGGGAGATTACTCTTACTCCGACGGAGTTCAATATCCTGTGGCTGCTTTGCGAAAACGCGGGCAGCGTGGTTTCGTCCGAGCAGATTTTCGAGCGCGTCTGGGGCGAGGATTACCTCGACAGCAACAATACCGTGATGGTTCACATTCGGCGCATACGCGACAAGCTTGGCGAAAAGCCGCGTTCGCCGCATTACATAAAAACCGTGTGGGGGGTAGGCTACAAAGTTGAAAAATCGGACATTAAGTAAATACCTCGTACAAATTGTCGTCTATACGGCGGTTTATATTTTTGCCGCAGCAATAGCGCTTGTTCTGTTCTTCCTTGTCGGGTATCCAATTTTTTCAAATATCCTGACGGGCGTTATACGAAGCTTTGCGGCAGGCGTATATGATTTTGTTTACAGAGCGTGGTTTGAAATTCTGGTGGTTACCTATGCCGCGGGATTTTTGGGCGTCACTTTCTGCGCCGTATACAGGTACGGAACGCTGCTATCGCTTGCGGAAAACGCGGTGACGGACGAGAACTCAAAGGTGTACGGCAGCGAATGCCCCGAGGAACTTCGCGGCTTTGCGGCGGCGCTTAAAAGCTATCGCGAAACCGCCTTGCTTAACGAGCAGGCAAGGCAGCTTGCGGAGCAGCAGAAGAACGACCTTATCGTTTATCTTGCGCACGACCTGAAAACGCCGCTCACCTCTGTAATCGGATATCTCAGCATACTTGACGAAGCGCCCGATATGCCGCCCGAGCAGCGCGCGAAATTTGTCGGAATAACGCTCGACAAAGCCTACCGCCTTGAGCAGCTTATAAATGAGTTCTTCGACATAACGCGCCTTAATCTGAGCGAGATTTCTGCGGAGAAAACGAAGGTAGACCTTTCGGTTATGCTGCTTCAGCTTGCGGAGGAATTTTACCCGCAGCTTACCGAAAACAATATGACGCTTAGCACCGACATCGAAAGCGGAATAAAGCTCTTCGCAGACGCGGACAAGCTTGCGCGGGCGCTGGATAACCTGCTGAAAAACGCGGTGAACTACGGCTTCTCTGACAGCGAGATAAAGCTTTCTGCGCACTCCTCGGGCGAAAACGCGGTGATTACGCTTTCCAACAAGGGCGACGAAATCCCGCAGGAAAAGCTCGGGCGGATATTCGACAAGTTCTGCCGCCTTGACAGCTCGCGCCGCAGTAAAACAGGCGGTGCGGGGCTTGGGCTTGCGATAACAAAGCAGATTATCGAGCTTCACGGCGGCAGTATAACCGCTTCGTGCAGCGGAAATGACATCACATTTACGATAGTTATTCCGATTTAAGAAAAACTTAAGATTATCGTAAATATTCCTTAATAAACCGAAAGCTCCCTTAGCTTATAATTTAAGCTAGAGGGAGTGATTTTTTTGAAACAGAGAATAATTCTGCTAATCATTATTGCAGCGGTGCTTGCACTTGTGTTTATGGCGCCGAAAATCTTTAAGCCTGCCGCTATTGACAACGAGGAGATATGCGTTTTTGCCGCCGCGCACGACATAAAGCTTTCCGCATATCCGAAAGAAATAGTCGCGCTGCTTGAGCGCAACCCCGAGGCCAGGGACTTTGCGCTTAACTACCCGCTGAAAAAGGACGCGGAGTGTGACGCTTCGGTTTCGCTTCCCGAGGACGGCAGCGTTCCGCTGTATCTGCAATGGGACGAGCGCTGGGGTTACAGGAAGTATTCCGGCGAGGTTATGGGGCTAAGCGGCTGCGGACCTACGGCGCTTTCTATGGCGGCGTCATATCTTCTTTGCGACGAAACCCTGTCCCCCGCGTACATAGCCGAGTTCAGCGAGAAGAATGGGTATGTAAGCTACAAAAACGGCACCTCCTGGACGCTGATGAGCGAGGGCGCTTCGAAGCTTGGGCTAAGCGCCGAGGAGGTTCCGCTGTGGGAGGCGAGTATGGTTTCGGCGCTCTCGGAAAACAAGCTGATAATCTGCGCTATGGGCAAGGGCGATTTCACCTCGACGGGGCATTTCATTCTGCTTTCGGGCTATGAGGACGGTTTCTTTTCCGTCCGCGACCCGAACAGTGCCGAGCGCTCGCAGCGGCTCTGGAGCTATGACGAGCTTTGCGGGCAGATACGGGGAATGTGGGCGATAGGCGTTCCGGCGCAATAATTTGCGGAAAGCGGCTTGCGGCTGTGCGGGCTATCTCAACCCCCGCTTTCTTCCTGTCACTCGGGCGCGGTTTCTTTAAGCGCCGAGCCGGGGTAGGCGTGCAGAAGAATTTCCGCGGCGGTTTTTCCCTGCTTCGCCATCTCGTTTGCGGTGTAAAGGCTCATTCCGAGGTTGTCGCCGCAGCCGCGGCAGGTGAAAAGCCAGCGCTCCTCGCCGTACTCAAGCGTAATAGCGGCGCTGCGCAGACCTAGCAGCTCTTTCAGCTCCGCGCCCGTAACCTTCTGCCCGCCGTAGCTGATTTCCAGCAGCGTTCCGCTTTCGGAATAAACGGGGTCACAGAACCACGTTTCTGCTTCGGGCGACAGAAAAGCTTTCGGAAAGTGTCCGGACAGCGCCTTGTAAATCTGCTCGGGGGCAAGCTCCGCGGTGCTTTGATAGCCAAACGCAGAGGCGTCCGCCTCCATTTCCGCGGGCAGCAGGCAGGGCAGCGCCTTTCCGAGAATATCCTCGGAGCAGTCGGTTTTCCCCGAGGAAATCTCGCACACGGGCGCGTAAATCGGCTCGCCGTCAAAGCAGACGGCATACGCCGTGCCGCGCTTCACCGCTTCTTCGACCTTCTTGCGGTAGCGCTCGGCGGACGCGCCGTAAAGCGCTTCGACCTCCTCGGGCGGAAGATACGCAAGCGCGCTGTCGGACAGGTCTGCGCCGAGGTATTGCAGCGGGGTTTTGTGCTGCATAAGGTAAAGCGCGGAGGAGCTTGCCGCGCAGGCGGCGGCTTCAAGCGCCTTGCTGTCGGATTTCGGCGACATTACCGCGAAAACGCTGCCGCAAATCAGCTCGTCAAACTTCAGCGGCAGGATTTCTCCGCGCTGCTCCATATAAAGCGTTACAGTTTTTGGCAGCTCAATGCGCTCAGCCCTGTGCTGAAGCACAAGCGCGCCCGCTATGACTGCCAAAAACAGCAAAAGTGCAAAAACCGATACAAGCGGTGCTTTCCTCATTTTGTCATCTCCTGAAAAAATGCGTTATTTTATGCTTGACTTTATCCGCTGTTTGTAGTATAATGAATTATATATATTAAGTTCTTGCATAAATATGTATGAAATGTGGTTTTTCCCACGAAAAGTTATACGATAAACAAAAAAGAAAGTTGAGGCAGCATAGTTATGAACAGAATGGAGGAGCTTAAGTCCACCGAAACACTAAAGAAAATGTGCGCGGACTTTTTGCAGACAAGCGTTATCAACGGCGATTTGTATAATAAATTCGGCGTAAAGCGCGGACTCAGAAACGCGGACGGCTCGGGCGTTGTCGCGGGCATTACAAACGTCTGCTGCGTACACGGCTATGTTATGTCCGAGAGCGAGAAGAAGCCTATCGAGGGCGAGCTTATCTACCGCGGCTACAGCATAAAGGACCTTGTCGGCGGTGTGCTTAAGGACAAGCGCTACGGCTACGAGGAGGTAGTTTATCTCCTGCTTTTCGGCATTCTCCCCACGCAGGAGCAGCTTAAAAGCTTCTCGAAGCTTATCGAGGAGTACCGCGAGCTTCCGAGATATTTCAGCGAGGACGTAATTATGCGCTGTCCCTCGCCCAACATAATGAACAAGATGGCGCAGGCGGTGCTTACGCTGTACAGCTTTGACTCCGCACCCGAGGATAAGTCTGTCGAGAGCGAAATGCTTAAGGCTATTTCCGTTATTTCAAAGCTGCCCGCGATAATGGTGGCTTCCTACCAGACAATGCGCAGGTTCTATCACAACGACTCTATGGTAATGCACCAGATTATCAAGGACGAGAGCCTTGCCGAGAGCATTCTCTCAACGCTCCGCGACGACAGAGCATACACCCCCGAGGAGGCGCACCTGCTCGACCTTTGCCTTATGCTCCACGCAGAGCACGGCGGCGGAAACAACTCGACCTTTACCTGCCGCACGGTTTCCTCGTCGGGCACCGACGCGTATTCCGCATACGCAGCCGCAATCGGCTCGCTCAAAGGCCCGCGTCACGGCGGCGCTAACATCAAGGTTATGGAAATGCTGGAGTACGTCAAGGAGGGCGTCAAGGACTGGGACAACGAAACCGAGGTCAAGGAGTTCCTAAGAAAGCTGCTCCGAAAGGAAGCGGGCGACCGGTCGGGACTTATCTACGGTATGGGACACGCGGTTTACACGCTGTCCGACCCGCGCGCCGTTATCCTGAAGGAAAACGCGATGTCGCTTGCAAGGGGCACGGAGCTTGAAGCGGAGTTTGGCCTGCTCGACACAATAGAGCGCCTTACTCCCACGGTATTTGCGGAGGAGCGCGGCGATATCAAGAATATATGCGCGAATGTCGATATGTATTCGGGTCTTGTTTACAAAATGCTGAAAATCCCCGTTGAGATGTACACCGCGCTGTTTGCGTGCGCAAGAATGGCGGGCTGGTGCGCTCACCGTATGGAGGAAATTATAAACGGCAAGCGAATTATCCGTCCCGCATACAAGGCGATTAACCTCAACAAGCAGTATGTTCCCCTTGAAAACCGCTGAAAAGCTGAAAGTGTAATATAATGAAAAAGTGCAAAACTACGCTCGTCGTTCTCGCGGCGGGCTTCGCAGCGGCGCTGGCAGCGCGTATCTGCCAGATAACTCTGTTCACCGATATGACGACGGGCTTCATATTCCACGACGCGGGGCTGCTTGGCGGCTTTTGCTATTATCTGCCGCTGCTGCTGGTTTTTGCGGCGGCGTTTCCCGCGGTGCTGTTTGACGAAAAGCGCGGCGGCGTTATTGCGGCTCAGCCGGGCGGCATCGTTGACGGAAAAGCAGCGGCGATCGGCTTCGGAATGCTGCTTTTTGGCGCGCTTGCGGTATATCACGGCGTTGTTGAGATGAAGGCGGTAACTCCCTCGGTGTTTGCGATGGGCGTTGATTTTGTGCTCGGCGGGGTGATTATAATAGCCGCGTTCGCAACGCTGTATCTCAAGGAGTTCAAGCCGTGGCTCGGCTTCGCGTATGCGGCGGGAGCGTGCTACTTTACGGCTCGCGGGGTTATCTTCTTCATAGAGCATATGGCGATTACAAGCGTACCGGAGTATCTTATCGAGTGCCTTTGCGATATCGTGCTCGCCCTGTTCTTTATGCAGCTTGCGAAGTACCTTTCGGGCAACGCGCAAAAGCGCACTGCGGCGGCGCTGTGCGTTATCGGCGTGCCTGCGGCGGTGATTTCGCTGTCAAGCTCGCTTGCGGTTATTCTGTGCGACTTTTTCGCGCCCGAAACCGTGTCCTCGAGAATTGTTTCGACGACCTACGCGGCGGAGTACTACTACCAGTCAAATCACGGAAAAAGCGCATATTTGATGGCATATTCTCCGTGGACAATTCTTGCGGCGGGCGTGCTTGCTGCGATAACGCTGTGCGTTCTCTGCACCGCGAAAAAGCAGTCGGCAGACAGCGCAAAGCCCGAAGACAGCGAAGAATGAAAAGCGCGCGGCTGCTTAGCTTAACGAAAGTGTGTCGCGGTCTGCCCATTAAGGAAGTTTTGCCCTTAAATGGCATAAAATTTTTCAAAAAGGGCTTTTATTATTCAGAGAAATATGGTATAATTGGTTAGGTGTATCGAAATCGCTGCACCTGACCGATTTTGCTTTTGTAACAATGCCGCGCGGCAGGGCTGACTGCGGTTTTGCGGCGTTTTCGGATAGTTTTGCCGCAGGAAAAGCTGAGGAAATGACAAGGACGTATTCGGAGGATTTTTGTGAGGATAAGACAGGCTCTGCTGCTTTTAGCCTCGGTGCTGATGATAAGCGGCTGCTCGGCGGGCGTTTCGGTAGAAAACCTGCTGACTCCGCCAAAGCTTGAGGCAGAGCAGAACGAGATATATCAGGCGCTTATAAACAGCGTCGGCACGGGCATTAAGCTGAAATACCCGAAGGGCGGCGACTATCGTTCGGCGTTCGTTCTGCAAAACATAGACGACGAGCCGGGCAACGAGGCGCTTGTGTTTTACGAGAGCGCTTCGGTTCAGGCGGGCGAAAACGCGCTGCGCCTAAAGCTGCTCGACAAGAACGACGGCAAGTGGAACGCGGTTTACGACATCGCCTGCGTCGGCTCGGAGGTAGACAGCATAAGCTTTGCGGAGCTTGGCGCGGGCGGAATTAACATCATTGTGCGGTATTCAATGCTCGGAAAGACCGAAAAGAGCTTCAGCGTTATAAACTACCGCGACGGCGTGCCGGTTGAGCTGCTTGCGTCAAGCTACTCCTGCTTGGAGGTCATCGACCTTAACTCGGACGGGGAGGACGAGCTGTTCTGCGTTGTCCCCGACAAGGTGAACGAAACCTCGTCGGCGGTGCTGTATGCGAGCACCGAAAACGGCTTTGAGCGCCTGTCGGAAACCGCGCTCGGCGGCGGAATTTCCGACTACATAAGCGTTACAAAGGGTATGCTTAACGAAAGGACAAACGCGCTGTTTCTTGACTATTCGCGCGGCTCCGGGCTGTACGGCACCGATGTTGTTTACTGCATCGGAAACCGCCTTATAAATCCCGATACGGCGGGTGTTGATATTCAGGAGAACAATATTTCGCGCTTTACGAACGACTATATGGCGGAGATTTTCTGCTCTGACATCGACAACGACGGCTTTGTGGAAATCCCTGCGACAATCCCGCTTCCGGGCTACGAAACCCTTTCCCGCTCCGAGCAGCTTTGCGCGGTGCGGTGGTACACGGTGGAATACAAAAAGCCCGTTGCGAAGCATTACAGCTATTACAGCAGCAAATTCCGCTTTGTGCTGCTGTTTCCGAACAGGTGGCAGGGCGTTGTCACGGCGGCGGTAAACTACGCCGACAACGAGATTATCTTCTACTCCTACGATTCCTCAAAGAGCATAGCCGAGTACGACGAAGGCAACGAGCTTATGCGCATTCGCGCCGTAAGCCGAACCGACGAGAGCCTGCCCGAGCAGGAGGCGCAGTATAAGGTTCTCGGCGAAAACGAGGAAACGGTTTACCTGTGCTATGAAACTAAAGGCTATAAGACCGGCAGGCTTGCGCTGACAGACGCAGAGCTTAAAAACTGCTTTATTATTCTCTGACGAGGAAGGACATTGTATGAAACGTATTCTTGTGTGCGAAGACGAGGAGGCAATCCGCGACTTTGTTGTCATAAACCTGCGAAGGGCGGGGTATGACGTGGTTGACGTTGCCTGCGGCGAGGACGCGGTTGAAGTTTACAACAAGCAGGGCGGGAACTTTGACGTTGCGCTGCTTGACATAATGATGCCCGGAATGGACGGGTTTTCGCTCTGCCGCTGGATAAGGGAGCAGAGCAGCGAGATTGGCATAATAATGCTGTCCGCAAAGTCGCAGGAGATGGACAAGGTAAACTGCCTTATGATTGGCGCGGACGACTATGTGACAAAGCCGTTTTCGCCGTCGGAGCTTGTGGCGCGCGTTGACGCGATATACCGCAGGGTAAACGTAAGCCACACCCACCGCGAAAGCGGAAAGATGATAATGAGCGGGCCTTTCGCGCTGGACTGCCAGAGCAGAACCGTCAGCAAGAACGGAGAGATGATTGAGCTTACGCAGGTGGAATACCACATCCTCGAGTATCTTCTGAAAAACCGCGGCACCGCGCTTGACAGAAAGACAATCCTCAATCACGTCTGGGGCGACGCGTATTACGGCGACGACAAGGTGGTTGACGTAAACATCAGGCGGCTTCGTATGAAAATCGAGGAGGACCCGTCTAATCCGAAGTACATAATCACGATTTGGGGCTACGGGTATAAGTGGAACGACTGATGGACGAGCAGGCAAAAAAGCGCGGCAAGACGGGCGCGCGGCGCGCAATCGCTGCAAGGTGGATGATAAACTCGTTCAGCATAGTGGCGCTGCTGCTTGTGCTGGCGAACATCATCATCTACTACTTTATGCGGCAGTATTATTACGGCAGCGCGGAAAACTACGTCATTTCCGAGGCAAACGCAACCGCGACGGTTCTGACAAGGCTTTACGAGGACCTTGCGGTGAACTATTCCTCCGAGGTGCGCGGGGTTGTCGAGGGGTTTGACAAGAAGGACCAGATGGAGCTTATGTCCATCAACAAGAACGGCGAGGTTACGCTTTCGTCGAGCGGATTTTCCCCCGACAAGAGCTACAATATGCCCGACTACGAGCTTGCCCTCGAAAGCAAGGACGGGCTTGGAGTGTTCCGCGGAAACGACGGCGGCGAGCAGGTGCTTGCGGTTACGGTTATGATAGCGCAGCCGAGCAGCAATTACAGCGCGCTGCGCTTTGTCACCTCTTTGACGATGGTTGACGCGCAAATCAGGACGATTATGCTGTTTTCGCTGCTTATCAGCGCGGGCGTAATTCTGATTGTCCTGCTGACGGGTCTGTACTTCGTAAAGAGTATCTGCGTTCCGCTTGTGAATATAAGCTCGACCGCGAAAAAGCTTGCTAAGGGTGACTTCTCCGAGCGCATTGAAGTGAAGAACAACGATGAAATCGGCGACCTTGCCTGCGCGTTTAACGATATGGCAGACGAGCTTGAAAACTCCGAGCAGATAAAGAACGACTTTATCTCCTCCGTGTCGCACGAGCTTCGCACGCCGCTTACCGCGATAAAGGGCTGGAGCGAAACGCTGTCCGACGGCTATGACCCCGAAACCTTCGACAAGGGAATGCGCGTTATAAGCAGCGAAACCGCGCGCCTTGAGCAGATGGTAGAGGAGCTGCTGGATTTCTCGCGGATACAGAGCGGGCGGCTGTCGCTTCAGAAAGCGAACACCGACATTCTCGCGGAGCTTGAGGACGCGCTGCTGATATACGGCGAAAAGGCGCGCCGCGAGGGGATAACGATAAGCTATGCCGAGCCGGAGTTTATCTGCGTTGTTTACGGCGACAAGAACAGGCTGCGGCAGGTGTTTATAAACATAATCGACAACGCGATAAAGTATACGGACGCAGGCGGCAGCATAGAAATCCGCGCGGAGATGACCGACAGCACGATAAGCATAACGGTTTCCGACACGGGCTGCGGAATAGCGCAAAGCGACCTGCCGAAGGTAAAGGCAAAGTTCTACAAGGCAAACAGCACGCGCCGCGGCTCGGGGATAGGGCTTGCGGTTGCGGACGAGATTGTTGCAATGCACGGCGGAAGCCTTGATATAGAGAGCGAGCAGGGCGTTGGCACGGCGGTTACGATAACGCTTCCGCTGGTGCCGAAGAAGGGAG
>SFHN01000026.1 GCA_004555635.1 [Eubacterium] saphenum | reverse complement strand
AAGAACTGTCAAAATATCTTGCCGACCCAAGCTATGACGCGGGGCTTTCGGGAAGCGGAACAAATCTGTACGACAAGCTGGAATATATGGTTTTGAAGCTGCCCGACCCGTCAAATCCCGCAGCCGAAAATCTCGGGCTTCGTTACGCTGTTTATCAATTTGCGCTAAAGGGGCACGATATGCTTTCGTATCTTGATATGGGCTTAATAAAAACCGAAAGCGGCTGGAAGGTTGTTGAAATCGGGCTTCAGGGATAAGCACTTCTTATAAACAGAAACGCACCGTATGCGTGTTTTCATACGGTGCGTATATTTTTTAGTATTACCCGAGTATCCTCTTGATTTCAGCGGTAAGCTCCTCTGCGGCAATGTCGTGGGATTTTGCGGTGGGGTGCCAGTCTGCGGCGTAGCCGTTGTCGGGGCTTTGCGCAGTGAAATGGAACGTGGACACCTTCGCGTCGCCGGTTTCGTTTGTGTACTGCTCAACCGCCGCTTCAAGCGCCGCGAACAGGTCGTCGCCCATAACGCCGAGCGAGCAGATGATGTGCGCGTCGGGATTGTTTGCCCTTACCTTGCCGAGGAACTTGACATACCCTTCGGTGTATTCCGCGCGAAGCTCCTTGTCGTTGCCGGTGTAAGAAGCGTCGTTTGTGCCGAGGTTTATCACAATGATGTCGGGGACAAACTCCGAGAAATCCCAGTCAACCGAGCTTACGCAAAAGCCGTTGTAGCTGCCGTAGCTGCGCGCAAACTGCTCGTACATCTTCGGAACCTGCTGTGCGGCAACCTTCTTGCCCTTAGTGGTGTAGCCAGAAACTATGCCGTGACCCGAGTAGGATACCAGAGAGTAGTCCGCGCCGAGCGCCTTTGCGGTCTTGTAGGCGTATGCCTTGGTTGCGTCCTCGGTAGAGGTCGCGAAGTGGTGGTCCCTGTCCTCGTCGTCAACGCCGTAGCCGCAGGTTATGCTGTCGCCGATAAACTCGATTTTGAGGTCGTTCTCTGCGGTGGGCGCGATGTCGCCGACAGACGTTACGTCAATGCTCTTTATTCCGCAGACGGACTCTGCCGCCTCGGAAAGCTTGATTATGCTGACGGTGTGCTCGCCCTCGGAAGCCTCGGCAAAGATGTCAATAACCGTTTCCTCCTGTGACAGCATTACGTCCGCTACGCGCTCGCCGTCAACATATGCCGCAACGCGCGGGCGCTTTAGTTCCTGCTCGTACATATTGTCCGATACAAGCGTAACCGAAGCCTGCGTTCCGTTCATCGTAAACTCAACGCCGCTCGCAGACAGCGCAAGCCAGAGAATGCCCTCCTCCGTGTGCGTTCTTCCGAGCATTTTTACATACTGCTTTTCGGGGAAAAAGGTCTTTGCCGATAGTGTCATTGTGTTGTCCTCCGATGTCTGAATTGTGTCCGAATTTTCGGGTGTTCCCGAGCTGCCGCCGCTTTTCGAGCAGCCCGCCAGCACCAGCACCGACAGCGCCGCGCAAACAGCGCATTTAATCCACTTTTTCATTGTGCTTTTCTAATCTCCTGTTTATTTATTACGGCGCTTAATATCAGCCAAAGCGCCGCCGAAACCAAAACCAATATGCTTATATGCTGCGAGGTTGACAGCCCGAGGAAAAATCCCCTGTACTCGTCGCCGCGCAAAAATTCCAGCAGAAACCGCCCCGCCGCATACGCAATTAAGTACACCGCGAGAAGCCTGCCGCGAAGCGCTTCCTTTTTCAGCAGCGCCGACAGCACAACAAACAGCACAAGCTCAAACGCCGCCTCGTAAAGCTGCACGGGCAGGCGCGGAGTGCCGTTTGCGCTCTTTATAAGCGCATTCGTAAAGGTAATGCCGTAGTCGCTCTCTATCCCGTAGCAGCAGCCGCCCAGAAAGCACCCGACGCGCCCGACCGCGTGAAACAGCGCGATTGACGGCGCGGCGCAGTCGCACACAAGCCCCGCAGGCAGCTTTTGCAGCTTTATAAATATTCCTCCCGCGAGCAGCCCGCCAAGCAGCCCGCCGTAGAAAACTCCGCCCCGAAAAAGCAGCCAAAGCCGCTTCAGGAACTCCTCCGCGCCGTCCGCACTAAGCAGAATGTCAAAGTGCGAAAGGTTCGTCAGACCGTACAGCAGGTGCATTCCAAGCGCCGCGCCGAAGCCGCCGATGATAAAAACGAACATAATAGCCGTGTCGCTGCCGCCGCGCTTTTTGTAGCGGACAATTGCAAGCGGCGCCGCGAGGAATATCCCCGCCGTTATGCAGAGCGGATAGCTGCCGATAAACAGCCCGAAAATCCTGAACCCCGGGAACATACGCCACGCCCACTTTCCTGCCCAATTCTGCGTTTTTGCAAATGGGATTATTCCGCAGGAGCATAATCCTATTATATCATAGGAATAAATGGTTGTCAACACACCGATATCCTGCGGCAGCTACCTTACTTTCCTTTTTCAGGGAAGGATATTTCGTCAATATAAACATAAACGCAAACGCGATTTCGGTCTAAAGGCAAAAATCGCGGACAAAATTTTTTTGTAACCGTTTTCAGCACTTGAATTTTATATGGAAATAGTGTATACTTTTCTTTGTAGGCATAACTATGCCATCAATTACATATTGTCAAGAGTAATTCTCTTTGCAAGGAAGGACGGTCTACATGAAATTCGGACACTTCGATGACGCTGCCCGCGAGTACGTCATCACCTCCCCCCGCACCCCTTATCCGTGGATAAACTACCTCGGAACACAGGGCTTTTTCTCTCTGATTTCCAATACCGCAGGCGGCTACTGCTTCTACAAGGACGCTCGTCTGCGCCGTATTACCCGCTACCGCTATAACAACGTTCCCGTTGATATGGGCGGCAGATACTTCTACATCAAGGACGGCGATACCGTTTGGAACCCCGGCTGGAGCCCCGTAAAGACGGAGCTTGACAGCTACGAGTGCCGCCACGGTATGGGCTACACCATCATCACATCGTCAAAGAACGGCGTTAAGGCGCAGGTTAAGTTCTTCGTTCCGCAGGACTTTAACGGCGAAATTCAGAAGGTAACCATCACAAACGAGAGCAGCGAGAAGAAGAGCCTTAAGCTCACCTCCTTCATCGAGTGGTGCCTCTGGGACGCAAACGACGACACCACCAACTTCCAGAGAAACTTCAACACCGGCGAGGTTGAAATCCTCGGCTCTACAATCTACCACAAGACAGAGTACAAGGAGCGCCGCGACCACTTTGCATTCTACACCGTAAACGCGCCCATTCAGGGCTTCGATACCGACCGCGAGAGCTTCCTCGGTCTGTACAACGGCTTTGAGCACCCCGACGCTGTTTTCGAGGGCAAGCCCCACAACTCCGTTGCGGAAGGCTGGAGCCCCATCGCTTCCCACTACATCGAGCTGGAGCTTAACCCCGGCGAGAAGAAGGAGCTTGTATTCTGCCTCGGCTATGTTGAAATGCCCGCAGACCAGAAGTTTGACGCAAACGGCAATGTAGAGGGTCTTAAGGCAAGCTACACCGTTGACGGCGTAGGCGCTGCAAAGGCTCCCAAGAACATCATCAACAAGACAAGGCGCTCGCTATGATGGAGATGTGCAACACTTCCGAGAAGGCAGACGCGCTGTTCGACACGCTCAAGGGCTACTGGGATAAGCTGCTCACACAGTACAGCGTATCCTCTCCCGACGAGAAGGTAAACCGTATGGTAAACATCTGGAACCAGTACCAGTGTATGGTTACCTTCAATATGTCCCGCTCCGCTTCCTACTTCGAGAGCGGTATCGGACGCGGAATGGGCTTCCGCGACTCCAACCAGGACCTGCTCGGCTTCGTTCATCAGATTCCCGAGAGAGCGCGTGAGCGTCTGATTGACCTCGCTGCGACAATGCTCGAGGACGGCGGCGCATACCACCAGTACCAGCCGCTCACCAAGATGGGCAACCACGAGCTTGGCTCTAACTTCAACGACGACCCGCTGTGGATGATTCTCGCTGTTGCGCAGTACATAAAGGAAACAGGCGACCTCTCCATTCTCAGCGAAAAGGTTCCCTACGAGAACAAGGCAGAGCTTGCGGACACAATGCTCGACCATATGAAGAGAGCGTTCAACCACGTCTGCACAAAGATAGGCCCGCACGGTCTTCCCCTCAGCGGCCGCGCAGACTGGAACGACTGCCTTAACCTCTCCTGCTTCTCCGACAAGCCCGGCGAGAGCTTCCAGACCTACAACAACAAGCAGATGTTCACCGAGCCGCCCTTCTACTCTCAGGTTGCGGAGTCGGTTATGATTGCAGGTATGTTCTGCTTTATCGGTCCGGAGTACCCCGCAATGTGCCGCCTTGTAGGCGACGAGGCAGAGGCAAAGCGTGCCGAGGCTGAAATCGAGAAGATGAGAAAGAACACGGTTGAGTTCGGCTACGACGGCGACTGGTTCCTCCGTGCATACGACCACAACGGCAACAAGGTCGGCTCTAAGGAGTGCGAGGAGGGCAAGATATTCATCGAGCCGCAGGGCTGGTGCGTTCTCGCGGGTCTTGGCAAGGACAAGGGCTACGACATCGCAACCCTTAACTCCATCGACAAGTACCTCAACTCCGAGCACGGTCTTGTACTCAACAACCCCGCCTTCACCACCTACAAGATTGAGTACGGTGAGATTTCCACATACCCCGGCGGATACAAGGAGAACGCAGGCGTGTTCTGCCACAACAACGCGTGGATTATCTGCGCGGAGGCTGCTGTCGGACACGGCGACAAGGCGTTTGAGTACTACTCCAAGATAGCTCCCGCGTTCCGCGAGGAGAAGAGCGACCTGCACAGAACCGAGCCGTATGTTTACGCTCAGATGATTGCGGGTAAGGACGCAATGCGCCACGGCGAGGCTAAGAACAGCTGGCTTACCGGTACGGCGGCTTGGAACTTCGTTGCGATTTCCCAGTACATTCTCGGCGTAAAGCCCCAGTACAACGGTCTGGAGATTTCTCCCTCCATTCCTCACGAGTGGGACGGCTTCTCCGTAAGCAGACTGTTCCGCGGCGCAACCTACAACGTAACCGTAAAGAACCCGAACCACGTTTGCGCGGGCGTAAAGAGCATGACAGTTGACGGCAAGCCCGTTTCCGGCAACGTTATCCCCGCATTCGACGGCGGAGTTCACGAGGTTGAGGTTGTCCTCGGCTGATAATTTCCCATAAATAAAGCGAGCCGCTTCCGATTTCGGGAGCGGCTTTTGCATTCATTTTTCCGAGCGTTTTTTCCGTTCTATTCGCGAGAATATGCCCCCGCCAAAAGCAAGCACAAGCTCGGGGATAGTCTGCCACAGCCGCGAAGCAACGGCGACTACCGCCGCGTATTCCGTCGGCATAATAACCGACAGCGCCGCGATAATTATGCCCTCGCGAACGCCTATTCCCGACGGCGCAAACAGCGCAAGTATCCCGATTATCGCGGAAATCCCCCAGACGCCCGCGCAGTAGAGCATTTCGCCTGCCGCAAGCTCGGGGTAAATCGCCCGAGTGAGAACCACAAAACCCGCGCCGACAATCAGCCAGTTTGCCGCAAAAAGCGCCGCGGTTTTCAGAAGCTGCGGATAAGTCATCGGGATATGCAGCGTGCGCTTAGCAAGCTTTCCGATTATCCCGAGAATGAAGTTGATTACGCGCGGGTGAATTATCAGCAAAAACGCCGCAATCAGCAGTATTGTCAGCCAGCGATAACCCCCGAGCAAATCGTTCGGGAAAAATAGCAGCGATACAAGAAAAATCGCAGCCGCGCCGATAAGCGTGCAGACGTTCTCGATAAGAAAGCAGACGGAAACCCTCGACAGCGAAGCGCCCTCCTCCTTGTAGCTGCCGAGGCGCGCCGCAAGCATAAACACCTTGCCGGGGATATACTTTCCGAGTATCGAATATAGATACGCCGAAATCGCCTTTTTCGGGGGAATGGCGCAGTCGTTTTCCTTTGTGATAAAATGCCACAGCCCCGCAAGCGTCAGCTTGTAGACAAAATACACTCCCCAAGCAAGCGCAAACGCGCCGAGGTCTATGCCCTGTATTTTCGCGAAGTCCTCGCGGTTTTTCACGAAATACCATACGAGAAAACCCGTCGCCGTCACAGCAAAGGCAATTCTGAAAACGGCAAGCAGCTTCTTCGTGTCAATCTTCTTTTCCATACTGTCCCCAATCAAAAGCTAAGCAAAAAGCGGATAAAGCACATATACAAATTCACCGCCCACAGCGGCAGCCGCAAAATGTTCCGTGGATTATTTCTGCTTTCTTCAGCGTTTCTGAACGCGAGCGCAGCCGCAAGCCTATGATTTATGCGGCAGGGCGAAGCGTCGTCAAGCCGCACGGTTTTCCCTCTCTTTGCGAGGATATCCCGCTTCGCCGCAGCGCAGTTGAACTTGAACACAAGCGCGCGTTTCTGCCCGCTTATAACCTGCTCGTCGCTTACCGCAAAATCCGCGACGGCGCCCGCCTTTACCGCGCTTTGGTACAGCTTCAGCGCCCTTTCGCTTCTGATAACGCAGCAGGTGTGCTTTATCGGCTGCTTTTTCATCTGCTTAGTCCAGATATCGCCAAAGCTGATATCCGCGCCGAGGCAGAAGTGGTCCTGACATATCAGACAGCTTTTACGCGCGAAGAAATAGGCGTTCTTGTATGCGCCAAACGTTTTTATGTAGGAAAAGCTCCTCGCCGAGCCGTCGGCATAAATCACCGCCGAGCGCCCGCGCCAATGCCCCTGTCGGTATTTCAGGCAGACCGCGTTTTCCGTCGGGATTTTCTTCTTCATAAGCGGAATTATTGTCGCGTTTTCGTCCGGCGCGCCCGAGCAAAACAGCCCGATTTTAAGCACAATTCGCTCATTCAGCGCAGGATTTTTGCCAAGGATTTCGTTAAGCGCTTTCATCTGACACGGCAGAAGCACCACCGCAAGCCTGCCGCGAAACTCCTCCACCGCTTTGATGTGCTTTGTCAGCGGAACGTACATATAAACAGACGAGCTTGCTTCAAGAAGCTGCTCGGGCGTTGTCGCAATAAAGGTGCGGTAGGAGGGCTTTCCGTTTTCAAAAACGCTTTTCGTAACCCACGCGCCGTCAATCTCCCCCGCGCGAAGCAGGTGCGCCAGCAGTGCAGTCACCACCCCGCCCGACGCGGCGCCTTTGCGAATGTTTTCGTCGGTCGCATAGCCCATTCGGCAGCAGATATGCCCGCCGATATACCTGTCGGGGTCGGAGTAATCGAGCAGGCGCGGCTTCCTGCGCTTTTCGGGCAGGGCGTCGATGTACTCGCAGATAAGGCGAAGCCCGTTCTTCGAGCTTTCCTTTACCTCGGGCAGCTTTTCGAGTATCTTTTCGCGGATTTCATCGCGGCTTTCGTATATCTCAAAAAAGCGGCTAAGCAGCAGCTCCTTTGACAGCTCGGCATAATCCACCGCATAACCGCCCATCCCGAACATATCCAGCACTTCCTTGTACTTATGCCCCCAGCCGACGGACACCGCGGGAACGCCCTCGCAAAGCGCAAAAATCATCGCGTGAAAACGGCTTGACACCAGCGCAACGCACCGCGAAATCAAAACGCGAAGCTCCTCGGGGCGCATATCCCGCGGATACCAACGCACGCGGCTTTTGTCGCAAACGCGCCCGTATACCTCACCGCAGACGGGCAGGTCGTTGTTGCGCGGCTTCTGCGTGTTTTCGCGCGCCGCCGCCGCGATAATCAGCACGTTAAACCCGCGGCTGTTAAGCTTGTCGATAAACTCCGCCATAATCGTGTGGTAGTCCTTCCCGAGCTTTCTGCACTTTTTCTCCACCACCGAGGACACCGACACGCCGACCACCCGCTCGCCGAAAAATGCGTCCTCGCACAGCAAATTTGCGCGTTGCCTTACTTCCTCCCCGATTTCAAGGGAAAACGCTCCGTCAGCGCACAGCCGAACATTCTGCGTAATTCCGATATCCGAAAGCGCCTTTTGCGTGATTTCCCCGCGCGCGCAAATCAGCCCCATTTTCGGCAGCACAAGCCGCGAAAGAAGCCTGTTCCACGGATTTTTGAACCCGCCCAGCGCCTGCGAATACTTCACAACAGGCACGCCGCACAGCATAGGCACGGCGGCGCACACAAACGCGTAGGTATTCATAACAAACCCACGGCTGTCCGCAAAGGAAATTCCCGCCTCGTCGATTACTATGTCGCTGTCACAGTACGCGCGGATTATCGCGTTTTTCCGCAGCAGAAGCCCAAGCAGCGGCACAAACCGCAGAAAACTGTACAGCACCGCGAGCGGAAACGCGCAGAACATAAGCCGCGCGGGCGAAGCGTTTACAACCTGTACAAAGCCGTACCGTTCGTTCTGCCGCAGGAATGCCCTGTCCTCGCTCGGATAGGTGGAGAGAATGCGCACCCGCAGCCGCCGTCCGTAACGCTTGTACAGCCCGTCTATGCTGCTTTGAAGCATTGCCGCCGCGCCCTTGTTTCCGCAGAAGCTTGCGGCGGTTATCGCTATGTTTACGGTTTTCATACGGGTTAGTCCTTTGCAAAATAGTCGCGGTATTCGCAGTATTCCGCTCTGTGGTCAACGGCGAACAGGTCGTCCGTTATGTCGAAGTAGTCAAGCGACAGGTGTCCTTCGGTATATTCTCCGCTGCGGTAGGCGTTTGTTGTGCAAAAGCCCGCGTCAACCCAGATTTTCCGCCCGTCGATTACGGCGAGGTTCCATTCGTGAAGCTCGGGATTTGCCGCGGAATTGTCATACGGCAGCCCTCTGCTTTCCGCGGTGCCGCGCAGGTTGTAGCAGGTTATCCCCTGCGAAGCGCAAAGCGCCGCCACAAGGTTTGAGTAGCCGCCGCACACGCTGCGCCTAAGCTCAAGCACCTGCGACAGGCTGACCGTTTCGGGAGTTACCTCTGTTTCGCACGCGTCAAAGTCGTAGTAGATATTTTCGCGAACCCACATAGTGATTGCGCGGAGCTTGTCGTAGTCGCTGTCAAGACCCGCGCAGATTTCGTCGCCCAGCGCCCCTACCTCGGCAAGCGTCTGCGCGATTTTCTGCTTATCTCCCGACGCGTCTATATATGCTTCAACGCCCTGCTTAGGGAGCGCTGTCACAACCGCCGAAACCTCAGCGTTTCGCAAAGCGTTTTCGCTGCTGACGGGCAAAACGAACCCGTTTTTGTCCGCATAGACGTATACCACCGTGCAGTAGTAAGAGCCTTTCCTCGGACCTTCCTCCTGATAAAGATATATCGGAACAAGCTCGCCCGCGCTTGCCGATTCCCTAAAGCTAGCCTCGCCGCGCGCGTTCAGCCTGTGACCGTTTACCGCCCAGACATCGCTGTTTTCATAGTTTGCCTCTACGCTTATTCTGAAGCCGTCAAGCGTGATTTCCGCGCAGTTTTTTGGGTCGTGATTAGTCAGTATGCGGTAGGCGCCGCTTTCCGTCTGCTCAAAGCCCGAAAAGACTTCGGCGTACTCGGCAGGCTCGGGCGCTTCAACGGAACTTGCTTCGGGCTCTGTCGGCTCAGGCAAATCGGATACTTCGGGAGCGTTGGAAGCGGTTTCGGCTTCGGTATCAACAGCGGACTCATTTGGCGCCTCGGAAGCTTCTGCGCGGCTTGTTTTTGTGCCGGAAGGCTCTGCGGCGGATGTCGTTTCGCTTGAAGCGCTTTCCGACAGGTCAGCGTCGCTTTTCGAGCTGTTGCTGCACGCCGCAAGCAACAACGCCGCGGCAACAGCCAAAGCAGCCGCGATTTGCTTTTTTCTCATTCTATCATCTCCTGTTTAATTGTACAACTAAATCCCCGTGTTTGTCAAGTAAATGCATTTCGGGTTATTATCAACCTAGATTTAAGTAAATTTTGCATATGTTCAGGCATTCTTTAGGTAAATATTCACTAAAAAAGCAAAAAAGATTTAGCCAAAAAGACTATTGAATTATTATGTGCTTTTTGTTATACTGTGATTAAAAGGGCCAGGACAGACCCGAGGGCTGCAAGGACGTTGTTTGGCGTTATAACGCAAACCCCATTATCCCCCGCGACCTTCTTCCCACAAGCAACTCCATCTTCAACTCAGCAGTCGTTCCCTTTGAGGACGGAAACGGCCATCACTTCGCAGGCGTATTCCGTGTAGACGACAAGGAGAGAAATATGGCTATCCACGCGGGCTTCTCCGTTGACGGTATCCACTGGGAAATCAACGAGAACAAGGTTGAGTGGATAAACGACGACCCGCTTGCTGCTGAGGCAAATCCGTGGCAGTACGGCTACGACCCCCGCTGCGTATGGATTGAGGACCGCTTCTGGATTACCTGGTGCAACGCATACGGCTGGAAGCCCACAATCGGTATCGGCTGGACAAAGGACTTCAAGGAGTTCCACCAGGAAGAAAACGCTTTCCTCCCGTTCAACAGAAACGGCGTTCTGTTCCCCCGCAAGATTAACGGCGAGTTCGTTATGTTCTCCCGTCCGTCCGACAGCGGACACACCCCGTTCGGCGATATGTACCTGTCCCACTCTCCCGATATGAAGTACTGGGGCAAGCACAGACACGTTATGGCTCCCGACAGAGGCTGGGAGAGCAAGAAAATCGGCGCGGGTCCCATTCCGATTGAAACAAGCGAGGGCTGGCTGGTGTTCTACCACGGCGTTCTCGAAAGCTGCAACGGCTTTGTATACAGCTTCGGCGCTTGTATTCTCGACAAGGACCAGCCTTGGAAGGTTAAGTACCGCTGCCGCGAGTACCTCATCAACCCCCGCGAAATTTACGAAACCGTCGGCGACGTTCAGAACGTTACGTTCCCCTGCGCAGCGCTCTGCGACAAGGACACCGGCAGAATCGCAATCTACAACGGCTGCGCAGATACCTGCGTAAGTATGGCGTTCTGCTATGCCGAGGAAGTTGTAGAGTATGTTAAGGCTCATTCCAACAAGTATTTCTGATATCTCTATTCGGATATAATAATGCTCCCCGCGTCATACGGCGCGGGGAG
>SFHN01000025.1 GCA_004555635.1 [Eubacterium] saphenum | reverse complement strand
GGTAAAGGACTATACCGAGGACGATTTCGGCATCGACGAGGAAAGCAAGAACGTTTACCTCACCGACAGCGGCGCGGACAAGGCGCTTGACATATTCAGCACGGACGTTTACTCCGAGGAGGGCGCACCGCTTCTCGCAAAGATAACCGCCTGCCTTAAAGCGCGCGAAATACTGAAGGAAAACAAGGACTACATCGTAAAGGATGGCGCGCTTGTGCTTATCGACGAGGTTACCGGACGGGCGGCGCAGGGGCGCGTTTTTCCGGGTTATCTTCAGAGCGCCGCCGAGGCGAAGCATAACCTGAATATAACCTCGCGCGGGCGAATTATGGGCAGCATTTCGCTGCAATTCTTTGCGCAACTTTACGAAAATATTTCCGGCATGACGGGCACGGCGGAGCCTGCGCGCGAGGAGTTTGAGCGCCTTTACGGAATAAACACCGTCGTCATACCCACAAGACTGCCCTGTGCGCGCGTGGACAAGCCGCTTGAGCTGTACTTTGACAAGGAGGAAAAGCGCACGGCAATCCTCGCGGCAATTGAAGAAGCGGCAAAGCTCTCCCGCCCCGTTCTTGTCGGAACGGAAAGCATCGAGGAAAGCGAGGAGATAGCCGCGCAGCTTAAAGAAATGGGGATAGGCTGCGCTGTTCTTAACGCGAAGAACAACGAGCAGGAAGCCGCAATTATCGCCCGTGCGGGAGAAAAAGGCGCCGTTACCATCTCGACGAATATGGCGGGACGCGGCGTTGACATAAAGCTAGGCGGCGAGGACTGCCGCGACAAGGATTATGTCACAGGCGTCGGGGGGCTTCTTGTGCTCGCGACGTCGATGCGCGAAAGCTCACGCATTACAATGCAGCTTCGCGGCAGAGCGGGCAGACAGGGCGACGTCGGCGAGAGCAGGTATTTCGCGGCGCTTGACGACGAGATAATGATTCACAACGACTTAAAGTCGCTCGTGTCGGGACGGCATTACCCCTCCGAAAAGGTAAGCGGACAGCTCACCGACAAAACGCTGCTTAAAGAGGTCGAGCGCGTTCAGCGCATTGCCGAGGGCGAAGCGTTTGACGACCGCGCAAACCTTAGAAAATACACGATGATAAGCGAAAAGCACCGTGCGCTTACGTTCCGCAGGAGAGCCTCGCTGCTTGACGGCAGCTATAACTCCGAGCAGTGGAAGGAGCATATGCCCGAGCTTCTCGAAAAGGCACAAAAGAAGTTCGGCACACAGCCGCTTCAGGCGCTTGAAAACAAAATTCTCGCGGCGCTGCTTAACGAGTTCTGGTGCGACTACCTTGACTATACGGCGTATCTGCGCGAGGGCATTCATCTGACGCAGGTTGCGGGCAGAAACCCCGCCGACGAGTACAATATCGCCTGCGAGGAATACTACGACTCCGCCGCCGACTCAATCCCCGAGCGAATGGGCGAAAAGCTGCTTGATGTGATGGAATGCGAAAAGCTTTCGGACTACAAGGTGGCAATGCCTACGCGCACCTATACCTATCTTCTTAACGACCACGGCGAGGAGTTCAAGAAAAAGCCGATTCTGCTGGCGATTTTTGACGAGCCGGAAGAAGAAAAAAAGGAAAAGCCGATTCCCGCCGAAAGCGAAAGCACGGGCGAAAAGAAGCAGGGCTTTTTCGCAAAGCTGTTCGGCGGCAAGAAATAATCCGCCGTACAAAATCTGTTTTGAGGTGAATTTATGTCAACCGTATGCGCAATAGCAACCCCCGCGGCTGTCGGAGGAATATCGGTTATCCGTATCTCGGGCGAGCGCGCCGCGGAGATTGCCGACAAGGTTTTTAAGCCCGCTTCGGGGAAAAAGGCTTCGGAGCTTTCGGGCTACCGCGCGGCATACGGTCGGATATTTGACGGCAAGGAAAGGCTCGACGACGGCGTTTTGCTTATGTTCAGAGCGCCGCACAGCTACACCGGAGAGGACGTCGCGGAGATTTCCTGCCACGGCGGAATATACGTTACACGCAGGGTGCTTTCCGCCTGCATAAAAGCGGGCGCGGAGCCTGCCGTGGCGGGCGAGTTTACAAAGCGCGCGCTGCTTAACGGAAAGCTTTCGCTGACGCAGGCGGAGGCGGTCGCGGACATTATCTCCGCACAGGGCGGGCAGATTCTCTCCTGCTCGAACGCGCAGCGCGAGGGAGCGCTGTACCGCAGAAGTGAGAAAATCGCGGAGATGATTATGGAGGTTTCGGCGCAAATTGCCGCGTGGATTGATTACCCCGAGGACGACACGCCCGTTGTCACCGCCGAGTGGCTCGAAGAAAAGCTCGGCGCGGTAAAGGCGGAGCTTGACAGCCTGCTTTCGGGATTTGACACTGGGCGGCTTATCCGCGAGGGAATTTCCTGCGCGATAGTCGGAAAACCGAATGTCGGAAAGTCCACGCTTATGAACCTGCTGTCGGGCGAGGAGCGCAGCATTGTCAGCGATATCGCGGGAACAACGCGCGACGTAGTCGAGGAAACGGTAAACCTCGGCGGGATTGTGCTGAAAATTGCCGACTGCGCGGGAATACGCGATACCGACGACGCGGTCGAAAAAATCGGCGTGGAAATTATGCTGAAAAAGCTGAAAAGCGCCGACCTTGTGCTGGCGGTGTTTGACGGGTCGCGGGAGCTTTGCGGCGACGACAGGCGGCTGTTCGAGCTGCTTAAGGGCAAGGAAACGGTGTGCGTTGTCAACAAGTGTGACTTAGAGCAGAAGCTGGACAGCGCCGAGCTTGAAAAGGAGTTCGGAAAAGTTCTGTATATCTCGGCTGCGGGAGAAGGCGCGGCAGAAGCGCTCGAGCAGGAAATCAGCTCGCGAATGAAGCTCGGCAGTTTTTCCGCTGAGGCGGGCTTTATCGCAAACGAACGACAGCGCGCCTGCGTCATAAAGGCGGCAGAGGCGGTCGGCGAAGCGATAAACGGTGCTGCGCTGGGAGTTACTCCCGACGCTGTCGGCGTTATGCTGGAGCAGGCGCTGAACGCAGTATATGAGCTGTCGGGAAAGAGCGCGGGAGACGAAGTTATCGCAGAGGTGTTCAAGCGGTTCTGCGTCGGAAAATGACATAAAAGAAAGGCGGTCGGCAAAAATGAGCGAAACCAAAAAGCGCAGACCCTCTCGCACGCGGCGCGAGCAGGGCAGGCTGATATTCGCGCTGGATATCGGCACAAGGACAGTTGTTGGCATACTCGCGGAAAAGACGGAGAACGGCTGCCGCGTTATCGATATGGAAACCGCCGAGCACGACAAGCGCTCGATGACCGACGGACAGATTGACGACATCGAAGCGGTGAGCCGCGTTATTATTGCGGTGAAAACGGCTCTGGAAAAGCGCCGCGCGATAAAGCTGCGCCACGTCTGCATTGCGGCGGCGGGACGTGCGCTTAAAACTATGCGCGCCTCGTGGGAGTATAAGCTTGACCCGCAGCAGACCATAACCGAAAAGGAGCTTAGCGACGCGGAGCTTGAGGCGGTTCGAAAAACGGAGGAAAAATTTTCCGCGCAGTACGACACATCGGCATTTTACTGCGTAGGTCACAGCGTTATTTCGCTTTCGCTTGATGGCTACAAAACCTCGAAGCCCGAGGGGCACCGCGGCGAAACCCTTGAAACCGAGATAATCGCGGCGTTTCTGCCCGCGTATGTTGTAGAGAGCCTTTGCGCGGCGGTTGACCTCGCGGGGCTTGACGTGGCAGGGCTTACGCTGGAGCCTATCGCCGCGATGAACGCGGTCGTGCCGCAGGAGTTAAGGCTGATTAACATTGCGCTGTGCGATATCGGCGCGGGAACAAGCGACGTCGCCGTGTCGCGCGATGGCAGCGTTGTCGCATACGGAATGGCGACAACTGCGGGCGACGAGATAACCGAACACCTTATGAAGCAGCTTCTGGTTGACTTCCCGACGGCGGAGCGGCTGAAGACCTCGGCGCTGCCCGAAAATGAATACACCGATATCCTGCTGTGCAATAAGACGATAACCGCCGAGCGGATTGCCGAGCTTGTGGCTCCCGTAACTGAGGAGCTTGCAGCGGCAGTCTGCTCCGAAATTCTCGCCGCAAACGCAACACCGCCGCAGGCTGTGTTCCTTGTCGGCGGCGGAAGCAGGCTAAACGGGCTTCCGCGCCTTGTCGCAGAAGGGCTTGGGCTGCCCGAGGAGCGCGTTATGGTTGGCAGGCGCGAGATAATGCGCGGCGTAACCGTGCCCGACGGTATGGAAATCGGCACGGAGCACGCAACGCCGCTCGGAATTGCGCTTACATCGGGCAGGGGAATTTCCTACGACTTCACGACAATTACACTCAACGGCAAAAAGCTGCGGACGCTGGACACGAACCGCCTTATTGTTATAGAGCTGCTTAATCTCGGCGGGTATAAGCCCGAAATGCTTATCGGAAAGTCGGGCAGCTCACTTACGTTTACGCTAAACGGAGAGCGGATAACGCTGCGCGGAACACCCGCCGTTCCCGCCGAAATCTATGTGAACGGAAAGCCTGCGTCGCTTAACACCGCGATACGAAAGGGCGACGAGGTAACCGTTATCCCCGCCGAAAACGGAGAAAGCGCTGCGGCGTATCTCTCGGACTACTTTGCGCTTGAAACGAAAGCCGTTTCGGTAAGCCTGTTCGGAGAAAGCAAAAAAGCGGGCGTCTTTGTGGCTGTAAACGGCAGCAAAGCGCTCTCCGACTACGAGATTTCAAACGGCGATGTAATCACCGTTTCCGATACGTCAACGCTAGGCGGTCTGCTTGCTTTCCATAAGGCGGAGGGCACCGTGCTGCTTAACGGCGAAAAGGCTGCGCCCGACACACCGCTCAAAGACGGCGATGTAATCACCCGCTTCGAAGCTGCAACCGTTTCCGTCACGATAAACGGAGCGGCGGCTGAACTTCCCGCGCGCGCCGACGGAAAGCCGCTGCTGTTTCTCGATGTTGCGGCACTTTTTGCCGACGACCCGACGCTGCTGATGTCAAGCGCGCATACCGCAACGCTGAACGGCAGGATTGCGCGTCTGGACGAAGCGGTGCGCGACGGCGATGAAATTGTACTGGAATAACCCCAATTACCTAACGGAGTATATATGAACAGAATTACAAAAGCACTTGCTGCGCTGATTTGCGCTGCTATGCTGTGCGGCTGCACGGGAGTTCCTAGCAGAGAGCTTTCCGCCCCGTCCGAAAGCGAAACGGAGAGCACCGCCCCGCCCGAAAGCTTTACCGATAACGCGCTGCCGGAATATACGATAGATAAGCAGGACGTTCTCATAAAGCTTAACGCGGAAAGCGGCGTTTTCGACGGCGTTGTTCGAAGCGACATAGAGTGCGACGGCGACGGCTACATAGTCCTTGACGCGGGGAAAAAGCTCACGCATATCGCGGATATCCCAAGCCCGCAGCATTACAGGGCGTCGGTTTCGGCGTATTCCGAAAGCGGAGCGGTGATAAAGCTCAGCGCGCTCGGCGAAACGATAGGCTACTACTATATTCCGCCGATGGAAGAGCTGCGCTTTGAGCTTTTCGGGGTGGAAAGCCTTTACTTCCCCGCGGGAGCGGCGGTGCTTAATTTCGAATGTGAAAGCGGAAGCGTCTGCCTTGACTATATCGGTATCGAAAACTCGGGCGCGGTGCCGCAGATGTGCTATGAAACAAGCAGCTCGCCCGTGTCGCAAAACAGCTCGCTTTCTGCAATAAGCCTGAAGAACTATCTCACCGACTGCTATGGCAGAAAAGTGCTTACTGCGCAGAACGTTTCTCCCGCGACAAACGCGGAAATTGACGCGATAAAAGCGGAAACCGGACGCTTCCCCGCTATCCGCTGCGGAGAGCTTGCATATGTAACCGACGACGACAGCGCCGAGAAATCCGAGGCGGAGCTTACCCTCGCGATGGATTGGGCAAAGCGCGGCGGAATTGTGTCGTATACCTGGCACTGGTTCTCCCCGAACACCTCGAAAACCGTCTATGCGGCGGACACGCTGTTCTCTCTTGACGGGGCGTTTGACGGGGTTGATGTCGAGGATATCGCCGCAGCGGACGACAGCGAGCTAAAAACGCAGCGCGACGAGGGGCTGATATCCGACAAGCTGTTTACGCTCGTTAAGGATATGGACAGGGCGGCAGAGGCGCTGAAAGCTTTCCGCGACGAGGATATCCCCGTGCTGTGGCAGCCGCTGCCCGAAAGCGACACCGACCTGTACTGGTGGGGCGGAAACGCCGAATACAGCAAGCTGCTGTGGAAGCTGATGTTTGAGCGGTTTGTGAAGTACCACAAGCTTACAAACCTGCTTTGGGTATGGAACGGAAGCAGCGCGGAGTTCTGCCCCGACCACAATATGGTGGATATTGTCGGGCAGACGTTTGCGGAGCACTCTACCGCGCCGTTTGCGGGACGGTTCAGGGCGCTGTCGGATATCTCCGACGGCTATGCAAAGCCGCTTGCGATTACCTGCTGCGACCGCCTTCCGAAGCCCGAATATATGCTGCGCGACAATGCAATGTGGCTGTGGTTTGCCGCAGGCAGCGGTGAGGTTATCATAACCCCCGAGGGAGAGCTGTCCGAGCGATTTATCGACTGGACGAGCCTTAACCTCGCATACAACAGCGATATCTGCATAACGCTCGACGAGCTGCCTGATATCAGCGAATATTCTATTCACTAAAGGAGAGTTTTCTATGAAAAAGATTGCTGCATTAGCGGCGCTGTGCGCCTGCGTCACTCTGTTTAACGCCTGCAAGGCGGACGGCACTTCCGTGCCGAACGACCCTGCCGAAAGTCAGTCAACACCCGCTCCTTCCTCCGATGAACAGCCCGCTGCCGATATCCCCGAGGACGAAGTTCCGTATACTCTCGGCGGCGAGCTTACGCCCTCGATGAAGGCGCTCTCGCGATATAATGTCGGCAACCGCACGCGCCTTAAAGCTGTGATGAACTCTCTCGCGGCGGGCGAAGAAGTGACGGTTGCGTATATCGGCGGCTCGATTACGCAGGGCAGCACTGCGGGCAACGACCTATGCTACGCAAGGCTTACGACAAACCGCCTCGAAGAGCTGTTCCCTAAGGCGAAAATCAACTATGTGAACGCGGGAATAGGCGCGACAGGCTCCTACATAGGCGTTCACCGCGCCGACAGCGATGTGCTTAAGCATAACCCCGACCTCGTTTTCGTGGATTTCTCGGTAAACGACACCTCCGACCGCGCCGCGCTGAACAAAGAAGCATACGAGTCGCTGCTGCTTAAGCTGTGGAATGCCGAAAGCAAGCCCGCGGTTGTAACGATTGCGATGACGCAGGACAACGGCACATCGCTTCAGGAGCTTCACGGGGAGATTGCGAAGAAGCTCGGCATACCGATGATTTCCTACAAGGACGCGGTTTTGTCTGTTATCAAGCGCGGGGATATCGCGTGGAAAGATATCTCCGACGACAACATTCACCCGAACGTAACGGGGCACGCATTGCTAACAGATATCATAATGGACAATCTCGAAAGCGTGATTTCCGACGAGATAACCGACGAGGAGCCTGCTCTCCCGACAGAAGCAAAGTACACGAATGCGCATTTTGTTTACGCCGACAACACCGAGCCGACAAGCCTTGGCGGGTTTGCGGTTAACTCTGCGGGAATAGGCGGATTCGCGAACTCGTGGGTTGCGAAAAATGCCGAGGGCGAATTTACCGAGAACGACGCGCTGGAACTTGAGATTACGGCGAAGAATATCGGCATAGTATACGGTAAGCTGACGGGGAAATACACGAAAGCGGACGTATATATTGACGGAGAGTACCGCGCCACGCTGGACGGGAATTTTTCGGGCGGCTGGGGCAGCTATGCCGAGTTTGCCGAGATTGCTTCCTTTGACGAGGAGAGCAAGCATACCGTGAAAATCGTGCCGCAGGCGACAGAGGGCGCGTCGGCGTTCTACGTTTGCAGAATTGCGGTGAGCTGAGCCGGTTGGGTCGCTTTTCGGCTTAACATTATCAACGGCGGGAGCTATATGCTCTCGCCGTTTTTTTGCATCCTAATCCCTGCCGAAAACATCGCGCGTATACACCTTATCGCGCACATCGTCAAGGCACTTGTCATACCTATTCGCTATGATAATCCCGCACGCCTGCTTGAACCGTGAAAGGTCGTTCTCCACGCGGCAGCCGAGATACTCCCGCCTGCAAAGCGTCGGCTCGTAGATTACAACAGAAGCGCCCTTGGCCTTTAGCCGCGAGATAACCCCCTGAATAGAGCTTTGGCGGAAGTTGTCCGCGCTTGATTTCATCGTCAGGCGATAAACCCCGATAACTCCGCCGCACGAAAGCTCCAGCACGCGCTGCGCTATGTAGTCCTTGCGCGTGTCGTTGCTCTCTATAATCGCAAGGATAAGCTTTTCGGGAATGTCGCCGTAGTTCGCGAGAAGCTGCTTCGTGTCCTTAGGCAGGCAGTAGCCGCCATAGCCGAACGATGGGTTGTTGTAATATCCCCCTATCCGCGGGTCAAAGCACACCCCGTCAATAACCCGCCGCGCGTCAAGCCCCCTAGCTTCGGCATAGGAATCAAGCTCGTTGAAAAACGAAATCCTAAGCGCCAGAAAGGTGTTCGAGAACAGCTTTACCGCCTCCGCCTCGGAGCGGGTCATAAGCATCACGGGGATATCCCGCTTTTCTGCGCAGTCCGAAAGCATATCCGCAAACCCTCGCGCCAAAGCCGAAAGCCGCTCGTCCTCGGGGTCTGTGCCGACGATAATGCGCGAGGGGTAAAGGTTGTCGTAAAGCGCCCTGCCCTCGCGCAGAAACTCGGGGCAGAACAATACCCGTCCGCCGCGCCTTTCACAGACGGAATCGGTGTAGCCAACAGGTACGGTCGAGCGTATGACAACGCAGGCGCTCGGCGCAAACTCGTCCGCCCACGAAAGCACTGTTTCCACCGCAGAGATGTCGAAAAGGTTCTCGTCGGGGTCATAGTCGGTCGGCACGGCAATCAGCACATAGTCCGCGCCCGAAAGCGCCTCGCGCGGGTCGGTCGTGGCGGTCAGCGAAAGCGTTTCCTCCGCGAAAAAGCGCTCGATGTATTCGTCCCGTATCGGTGAAATTCTGCGGTTAATCTGCTCCGCACGCTCGGGCAGAATATCCAGCGCCGCTACGCTGTGCTTCTGCGACAGCAAAACCGCCGCCGAAAGCCCGACATAACCCATTCCCGCAACCGCAATCTTCATTCCCCCGCTGCACTCCCTTCGGAAAACCGCTTTTCTTTCAATTATAGCAAACGCCACCCACCTTTGTCAATACAGGGTAATATTTCCGTTTTTATTCCCTCTGTTTAGGTTGACAGGGGAGTTTTTTTGTGCTATACTGATAATGAGTTAATGTGTTTAACCCCGCGCCGCATGCGCTTAAATATTGTACGAAAGGAAAAACGAAATGTCAGAACAGAAAAGAATGCTTCTTATATACCCCGACTTTCTCGAGGAAGAGAAGTTCAACCGCAAAAAGCTCGGAAATTACAGCGAGGGTCTTGCGTCAATTTCCGCAGTGCTGAAGCAGGGTGGTCACGACGTTAAGCTCTACCACCAGCTTTATATGCCCGATAAGCAGGAGTTTATCGACAAGGTAAAGGGCTTTGCGCCCGACGTTATCGGCTTCTCCGCGAGAACCACCGCAATCCCGTTTATCACGGAAATGGCAGGCTGGCTTGACGAGGAGCTTCCCGATATCCCCGTAAGCATCGGCGGCTACCACGCTATCCTTGTTCCCGACGAGTGCATTAAGATAAAGGGAGTTGACTTCGTTGTCGTAGGCGAGGGCGAATACCCCCTGCTCGACTATATGGACGCGCTGCGCGACGGAATTACCCGCACGGATATCGAGAGCATATATTTCAAGCTTGAAAACGGTGAGATTATAAAGAACCCCGTGCGCCCGCTTATCGAGGACCTCGACACGCTGCCCTTCCCTGACTTTGATTTGTTCGACTTTGAGAACCTCGACCGCTCGAAGAACTTCACCGCGATGGTTATGCTGTCGCGCGGCTGCCTTTTCAGCTGCACCTACTGCGGAAACTCGCAGTTCAGAAACATCTACCCAAACAAGCAGAAATACTGCCGCTTCAGAAGTCCCGCAAAGGCAATCGAGCTGCTTGAGCTTCTGCTCAGCAAATACCCGTTCATCAAGTTTATTGAGTTCCGCGACGCGATTTTCAATATGTACAAGGATTGGTTCTACGAGTTTATGCCGATGTACATTGAGAAAATCCACCTGCCGTTTAACTGCAACCTGCGCTTTGACGTTCTCGACGAGATTGCCCGCCGCACGCCGGACGCGC
>SFHN01000024.1 GCA_004555635.1 [Eubacterium] saphenum | reverse complement strand
CGCTAGATACACTTCCTCCAGGCCCTGGCCGGGGGCGTATTTTTCGATGAGTTCCTGTACTGGGGCGGCATCTACAATCTTTCCTGCGCGGAGTAGGATTACCTCGGTGGCGACAGTCTCCACATCCGATACCACGTGGGTGGCAACCAAGATAATTCGATCTTGTGCCATGGTGGCCAACAGTTCCCGCAGGCGCACCCGTTCCTTGGGGTCAAGACCAGCAGTGGGTTCGTCCAGAATCAGCAGTTTGGGATCGCCCAGCAAAGCAGAAGCCAGCAGTAAGCGCTGCTTCATGCCACCGGAATAGGCGGACAGGCGCTTATTGAAGGAATAATGATGCGCGGGGTATCGAAGGCGGCGATGGCTGTCCGCAAAAAGGACGGTTCGATTGCGGTCGAGGAATGGGAGCTGAAAGAGAAGAAGTGGTATCAGAAGGTGCCGTTTCTGCGCGGCAGCTTTAACTTCGTTATAACGCTTATGGACGGATACAAATGTATGATGAAATCCGCCGAGATGAGCGGAATGATGGATGAGGACGAGGACGAGGAAATGAGCGGCTTTGAAAAGTGGCTCGACGAAAAGCTCGGCGACAAGCTAACCGATGTGATAATGGGCATTGCGATGGTAATCGGCATTGCGCTCGCGGTGGTGCTGTTTATGTTCGTGCCGTCGTATCTGTTTTCGCTGGTGGAAATGCTTGCGGGAGATACCGATATCTCGATGTGGAAATCTCCGTTTGAGGGCATTTTGAAGCTGGTTATCTTCGTCGTGTATATGGCGCTGGTTTCGCGTATGAAGGATATCCGCCGCACATACGAGTATCACGGCGCGGAGCATAAAACCATCGCCTGCTATGAGGCGGGCAAGGAGCTTACCGTCGAGAATATCCGCCCGATGTGCAGATTTCACCCGCGCTGCGGCACAAGCTTCATCATAATAACGCTGCTTGTGAGCATTCTGGTGTTCGCGATTGTGCCGATTGAGCCGGGGCAGTGGTTTGGCATTGAAAACAATCTGCTCGCCGTATTGCTTCGCGTGCTGTTTAAGCTGCCGCTTATTCCCGTTGTCGTGGGAATAGCATACGAGCTGATAAAGCTTGCGGGCAGGCACACGAATATCATAACGAAGATATTCTCCGCGCCGGGAATATGGATGCAGCACATCACGACCTGCGAGCCGGACGACTCGATGATAGAGATAGCGATTGCGGCGCTAAAGCCCTGCCTTCCGAAAGAAGGAGAGGACGACAATTGGTAATAAGGGAACTGTTTTCAAGGGCGCGGCAGGCGCTGGAGTTCACCGAAAACGCCCGCTTTGAGGCGGAGCAGCTTCTTTGTGCCGCGGGGATAGACCGCATAAAGCTGCTTACCGAGCCGTCTGCCGAAGTTAGCCCCGAGGAAGAGCGGCGGTTTCTTGAAATGCTAAGAAGGCGGCAGAGCGGCGAGCCGCTGCAATACATTCTCGGCGAGTGGGAGTTTTATGGGCTGCCGTTTGCCGTGGGCGAGGGCGTGCTTATTCCTCGGCAGGACACCGAAACGCTTTGCGAAACCGCTTTGGATTTCCTCGAAACGCGGGACAGCGGCTTTCGGCTTTCGGCAGACCTCTGCGCGGGCAGCGGCTGCGTCGGGATAACGCTTGCGAAGAAAGCAAATGCGCAGGTGCTTTCATATGAGCTGTCGGAAAAGGCGCTTGTTTTCCTGCGTAGGAATATCGAGCTTAACGGCGCAGACAGCGTATGCGCGATTCGGGGCGATATACTGTCGGAGGAGCTTATCGAAGCCGCACCGACGCTTGACCTTATCGTGTCAAATCCGCCGTACCTAACCGCGCGCGATATGACGGCGCTTCAGACCGAGGTTTCGCACGAGCCGCAGATGGCGCTTTTCGGCGGTGAGGACGGGCTGAGCTTTTACCGCGCGATAGCGAAAAGCTGGACGCGGCGGCTTAAAAGCGGCGGAATGCTCGCTGTCGAAATCGGAATGGGGCAGGAGGAAAGCGTTTCTTCGCTGTTCAAGGAAAACGGTATAACACCACGGTTAAAAAACGACGCTTGCGGTATCTGCCGCGTTGTTTACGGAATAAAGCAATAATTTACGGAGGGAAAAAATATGGCAATGGACAAGAAAAAGGGAGCTGCAAGCGTAAAGCCGGTTGTAAAGCTTGTTGACCCCGAGGAGAAGAAAAAGGCGCTTCAGACTGCGATGGCGCAGATTGAAAAGACCTACGGCGCGGGCGCGATTATGTTTATGGGCGAAAACCGTCATATGGACATTGAGCACATCTCCACCGGCTCGCTTATGCTTGACTTGGCGCTCGGAATCGGTGGGCTTCCGCGCGGCCGTATCGTAGAAATCTACGGCACAGAGTCCTCGGGTAAGACAACGCTCGCGCTCCACTCTGTCGCAGAGGCGCAGAAGCTTGGCGGCACCGCCGCGTTTATCGACGTAGAGCACGCGCTCGACCCCGTTTACGCAAAGAAGCTTGGCGTTGATATCGACAATATGCTTGTGTCGCAGCCCGATACGGGAGAGCAGGCGCTTGAAATTATCGAAACGCTTGTGCGCTCGGGCGCAATTGACATAATCGTTCTCGACTCGGTTGCGGCAATGACAACGCGGGCGGAAATCGACGGCGATATGGGCGACGCTCACGTTGGCGTTCAGGCGCGCCTTATGTCGCAGGCGCTCCGCAAGCTGACCGGCGTTATCAACAAGTCGAACTGCGTCGCAATCTTTATCAACCAAATCCGCGAGAAAATCGGCGTTATGTACGGCAACCCCGAAACAACTCCCGGCGGCAGAGCGCTTAAATTCTACTCCTCCGTGCGAATTGAGGTGCGCCGCGGCGAGCCTATCAAGGAAGGCTCGGAGATTATCGGAAACCGCACAAAGTGCAAGGTGGTAAAGAACAAGGTTGCGCCTCCTTTCAAGACAGCGGAATTTGATATGCTGTTCGGCGAGGGCGTTTCCAAAATCGGCGAGATAATCGACACCGCCGTTGAGTTTGACATCATAAAGAAAAGCGGCTCGTGGTTCAGCTATGACGATATGAAGATAGGTCAGGGTAGGGACAAGGTAAAGCAGTACCTTAAAGATACTCCCGAGGTCTGCGCGGAAATCGAAAAGAAGGTCCGCGAGGTATTTGAGAACAACACCTCACTTATTCCCACGGAAAACGGCTCGTCCGAGGGCGAAAGCGCTGCAAAGCCCGCTGCTGCCGATGATGACGACGAGTATGCGGAGTTTTCTCCCGAGGAGCTTGACTGATGCAGATAACCGAGCTGTCGGTTTACAAGGGCGAAACGTGGAAGCTTGTGCTTGACGGCGACCGAAACCAAACCTACTTTATGAACGCTTCGGTTGTCGAGCGCTTTTCCCTGAAAAAGGGGCAGGAGCTTTGCGGCAGCGCGCTTAGTGAGGTTATGGCGGCGGACAACGTCCGCAAGGCAAAGCGCCGCGCGCTGTACCTGCTTGGGGAAAGGGAGTATGCCTCCCGCGAGCTTTACAAAAAGCTGCGTCAGTCCTACGGAGAGGAAGCCGCGCAGAAAGCGGTGGATTATGTCACGGAGCTGGGCTACTTAAACGACGAGGAGTATGCGCCGAAGCTTGCAGACTACCTTATCCGCACGAAGCGCTTCGGCAAGCGAAAAGCGCGCTATGAAATGCTGCGCAGAGGGCTTTCGCCGCAGCTTGTTGACAATACTCTTGAGGACATCGGCGACGATGAGATTGACGAGGAAATAACCGCGTTGCTGGAGCGGAAATACAGCGAAAAAATAAGGGATTTCTCCGACAGACAGCGCACGATAGCCGCATTTGCAAGGCGCGGCTATGATTACAGAGCAGTAAAGCGCTGCATAGAGCGGCTGCTCGAAGATTATGAAGATATTGAGGAAGATTTTGATGAGCAATAATGTTACAAAGGTGGCAATAGTATCTCTCGGCTGCGCGAAAAATCAGGTTGACGCCGAGCTTATGATGGCGAGAATAGCCGAAAAGGGTTATGCTTTTGTTGAAGAACCGGGGCTTGCGGATATTGTGATTGTTAACACATGCGGCTTTATTACCGCGGCAAAGGAAGAAGCTATCGAGTGGATTATGGAGCTAATAACTCTCAAAAACGAGGGTACAATAAAGCATATCGTAATCACCGGCTGCCTTTCAGAGCGCTACCGCGATGAGTTTGTACAGCAGTTTCCCGAGGTTGACGCGGTTGTCGGCATTTCGGAGTACGAGCATATCACCGATGTGTTTGAAGCCGTGCTTTCGGGCAAGCGCTATGTTAAGTTCGGCAAGAAGGAAAGCCACTCGATGGAGGGCAGCCGCATTCTCTCAACGCTGCCGCATTATGCTTATCTGCGAATTGCGGACGGCTGCGACAACTGCTGCACCTACTGCGCTATCCCGCAGATAAGGGGCAGGTTCAGAAGCCGCCCGATGGAGAATATCGTGTCCGAAGCAAAGCAGCTTGCGAAAAGCGGCGTAAAGGAGCTTGTCATTATCGCGCAGGACACAACGCGCTACGGGCTTGACCTGTACGGAAAGCTTGCGCTGCCCGAGCTTCTCGACAAGCTTTGTGAGATAGACGGGCTGAAGTGGATACGCCTGCTTTACTGCTACCCCGAGCGCATTACGGACGAGCTTATCGACTGCATAAAGCGTCAGGACAAGATTGTGAAGTACCTCGATATCCCTATGCAGCACTGCGACGGGGAAATTCTCCGCAGAATGAACCGCCGCGGCGACGAAAAGAGCCTGCGCGAGCTTGTCGCAAAGCTTCGCCGCGAAATCGAGGGAATAACGCTTCGCACAACGTTCATCACGGGCTTCCCGGGCGAAACCACAGAGCAGTTTGACGCGCTCGGCGAGTTTGCGCAGGATATGCGCTTTGAGCGAATGGGCTGCTTTGCATACTCCGAGGAGGAGAACACCCCTGCCGCGGGCTTTGACGGAATGGTTGACGAGGAGGTGCGCGAGCACCGCAAGGAAATTCTCGAGGAGCAGCAGGACGCGCGCGTCGCGGAGCTGTACGAGAGTATGCTCGGCAGCGAAACAGAAGTGGTGGTCGAGGGCTACGACAAATACGCGGAGCTTTATTTCGGCAGAAGCGCAATGTTTGCACCCGAGATTGACGGTATGATTTATTTCCGTGCGCCGCAGTCAATGGGGCTGAAAACGGGCGATTTCCTGAACATCGTACTCCGCGATGTGCTTGACAATAACCTTATAGGAGAAGCGTTATGAACCTCGCGAACAAGCTTACCCTGTTAAGGGTGATTATAGTGCCGTTTTTCGTGCTTTTTATGAGCGTCGGCGCTATCCCGATGAATTATCTGTGGGCGCTGCTGCTGTTTGCGGCGGCGAGCATAACCGACCTTTTCGACGGGAAAATCGCGCGCAAGTACAATATGGTAACGGACTTCGGAAAGTTCCTTGACCCGCTTGCGGACAAGATACTTGTCGCGGCGGCGCTTGTGTGCTTTAACGAGCTTCACTGGGCGCCCGCGTGGGTCACGGTGATTGTGCTTATCCGCGAGTTTGCGGTGTCGGGCGTGCGGCTTGTGGCGGCTTCGAGCGAAAAGAAAGCGGTTATCCCCGCGAATATATGGGGCAAGCTGAAAACCGCTGCAACGATGGTTTCCATCTGCGCGATTTTGTTCTTGCGGATTTTGGAGCAGCTTTGCGTTATACAGGAGATTATCCCTTTGTACAGCAGCTATTTTGTGCCGATACCGCAGGTGCCGATAATGCTTATAAGCAATATCCTTATGTACATCACAGCGGCGCTTACGCTGATTTCCGGCGTGAAGTATCTCTACGACTACCGCGAGTACATTAACCCCAACAAGTAAATATATAGCGGAAAGAACAATCTTTCCGCTTTTTTGTGATATTCCCGCCGAGCAGGACATCGAGAAGAGGACACGGCATTCCGCCTGCACAAATGCCTGCACGGGCTGAATGAGCCGTACCGCGAGGTGTTTACGCTGCGCGTTTTCGGCGAGCTTCCTTTCGACAAAATAGGCGAGCTGTTCGGGAAAAGCGCGCATTGGGCGTGCGTGACATATCACCGGGCAAAGGAAAAGCTTCGCGCTATGATAAATGAATAACAACGCAAAAAACATCTTGCAAATCCACGGAATATGTTGTATAATGAATATAATGTCACCTCTAAAAACCTTGTTTGAGTGAAAATGGGCAGAGCACGCCCCCTGCCAATTCTCACTGTTAAAACCGGTTTTGAGAGATGCCCATAACGTATTTCGGGGATAGTTGTCCCCGCAGAATAAACCCGAAAGGAACAACAAAGAGATGAACATTTTAGTAATAGGCGGCGGCGGACGCGAGCACGCGATTATCACCGCGCTTGCAAAATCCGACAAGGTAGACAAGCTTTACTGCGCGCCCGGAAACGGCGGCATTTCGCGCTTGGCGGAGTGCTTCCCCGTAAAGGCAACGGACATCGACGGCATACTTGAGCTTGCGAAAAAGCTTAACCCCGACTACGTTTTTGTAGCACCCGACGACCCGCTTGTGCTTGGTATGGTCGACAGGCTTAACGCGGAGGGCTTCAAGACCTTCGGACCGCGCGCTAATGCGGCTATTCTTGAGGGCAGCAAGGTGTTCTCAAAGGCGCTTATGAAAAAGTACAATATCCCCACCGCCGCGTATGAAACCTTTACAGACGCCGGCAAGGCTATCGACTACATAAAGCAGCAGAACAGCTATCCCGCGGTTATAAAGTGCGACGGTCTTGCTCTCGGAAAGGGCGTTATCATCGCAAAGGACTTTGACGAGGCTGCTGCCGCAGTAAACTCAATGCTGCTTGACGGCAAGTTCGGAAAGAGCGGCAGCGAGATTGTTGTCGAGGAGTTTATGACAGGTCCCGAGGTAACGGTTCTTGCGTTCACCGACGGAAAGACGGTAAAGCCGATGATTTCCTCGATGGACCACAAGCGCGCGTTTGACAACGACGAGGGACTTAACACCGGCGGAATGGGCACGGTTGCGCCCAACCCCTGCTACACCGACGCTTTCAAGGCGGAGTGTATGGAGAAGATTTTCAAGCCCACGATTGCGGCAATGCAGGCGGAGGGCAGACCGTTCAAGGGCTGCCTTTACTTCGGGCTTATGCTTACTCCCAACGGCGCAAAGGTCGTTGAGTACAACTGCCGCTTCGGCGACCCCGAAACGCAGGTGGTTCTCCCCCTGCTTGAAACCGACCTCGTTGACATTATCGAGGCAATTTGGGAGGAAAAGCTCGATGAGCTTGACATCAAGTGGAGCGACAAGAGCTGCGCCTGCGTTGTTATGGCGAGCGGCGGCTATCCCGAAAAGTACGAGAGCGGCAAGGCGATAAGCGGTCTTGACGAAAACGGTCAGAGCGACAAGGCTTACGTTTACCACGCGGGAACAAAGCTCGAAAACGGCACGTTTTACACGGCGGGCGGCAGAGTTCTCGGCGTAACCGCGACCGACGACACGCTTCGCGGCGCGCTCGACAAGGCGTACTCCGCGGTTGCGACCATCGGCTTTGAAAAGGCGCACTACCGCCGCGACATCGGCAAAAGAGCGCTTGCGGGCAAGTAAATCCGAATATGAAAACACCCCGAGGAAACCGGTCTTTCCGACTTCCTCGGGGTTAATTTGTGCTATTCCTCGCCGTTTACCGCCGCTAGAAAATCATCTCTCAAAAGCAGCTCCGACAGGCGCTCGCAGTAAAAGTCCGCTGCTTTCGCAAGCTCCTCCTGCATATGTTCGGCGGTATCTTTCACCGCCGCTGTCGCAAAGCCCGCGTTTTTCGCGGTCAGCAGCGCATACAGCGAGTTCTCAAACACAATCGTTTCGGCGGGCAAAGCGCCAAGCTTTTCGGCGGCTGCAAGGAAAACCTCGGGCGAGTTTTTCCCGCCGTATTCCTCGCAGGAGCAAACCACAGGGAAATACCCCATAAGCCCAAGCCTTTCGAGCGCGGCGCAGGACAGCCTTGCGTTTCCCGCAGTCGCCAGCGCCATCTTCACCCCGCGCCGTTTCAGCGCTTCCAGCAGCTTTGGCGCGCCCTCCTTTGCGGCGACTTCCTCCAGATAGAACCCGCTTACAAGCTTGTCGGTCATTTCCAGCAGACCGGCTTCGTCAACCGGCAGGGGATAGCTGCTGCAAAGATACTCCGCGCCCTCTTTCAGCGAAAGCTCGCTAAGCGTTTTGTGAAGCCCCTCGCGCGGCGTTATCCCAAGGCTGCGCAGAATGCGCGCGCCCAAATCGTACCATATCGGCGAGCTGTCAAGCAGCGTGCCGTCGATGTCGAAAACAGCGGCTTTAATCATTTCGTCAGATTTCACTTCCTCAAAAAAACATATGCTCGATAACGGTTTTTATCCCGATAGAAACGAGAATAATCCCGCCCAACAGCGTTGCGCGCGAGCCTAAAAGCTGCCCGAACCGCCGCCCGCCAAGCACTCCCGCAAGGCTTAGCGCAAACGTAACGCTGCCGATTGTCGCCACCGCGGGAATAAGCCTTGTGCCCGCCGCGGCGAAGGTCATTCCGACGACAAGCGCGTCAATGCTTGTCGCCACCGCCTGCGCAAGTATCGCGGGCAGGGTAATCACCACCGTGCCGCTGGGAGCGGCGGCAGCGCCCGCGCGCAGCTCCGAAAGGCTTTCGACAATCATTTTTCCGCCGATAATCCCAAGCGCGGCAAGCGTCACAAAGTGGTCAACCGCGCGGATTTTCTCCGCAAAGCCCGAGCCGATAAAGTAGCCGATACAGGGCATTATCCCCTGAAACAGCCCGAAAGCCCCCGCGATAAGCAGAGCTTTTTTCCGTCCGCAGCCGCCCGCGCCGTCCGCAAGCGAAACCGCAAACGCGTCCATAGCAAGTCCCGCCGCCAGCAGCAGAAGCTCCAAAAAAGCCATTCCCACACTTCCGTTCTCGTTTGTTTTGAGAAAATATATGCACCGTCTGTCCGAAAAATGCGGGGAAGTGTGCGGTGTTGCCTTAATCCTCAAGCATACTTGAAAGCAGCGGGGAATACTTGTTTCTGAACTCGGTAAACGTGCCGTTGTCAAGCTCCTCGTTTATCCTGTCCATAAGCGTGTTGTAGAAATAGAGGTTGTGCTGCACGGCAAGCCTGCCCGCAAGCTGCTCGCCCGCCTTGAACAGGTGGCGGATATACGCGCGGGAGAAGCTGCGGCAGGTCGGGCAGTCGCAAAGCGGGTCAAGCGGGCGCGGGTCAAGCTCGAAGCGCTTGTTCGGGATGTGCATAATGCCGTTCCAGGTGAAAATCGTTCCGTGGCGCGCGTTTCTGCTCGGCATAACGCAGTCGAACATATCAACGCCGCGGAAAACGCCCTCGATTATGTTTGACGGAGTGCCGACACCCATAAGATAGCGCGGCTTTTCCGTCGGTGCATAGGGAAGCACCTCGTCGAGAATGTGGTACATTACTTCCGTCGGCTCGCCTACCGCAAGACCGCCGATTGCGTAGCCGTCAAGGTCCATCTCGCCGATGGTTTTCATATGCTCAATACGGATATCATCATAGGTTCCGCCCTGATTTATCGCGAAAAGAAGCTGCCCTCTGTTTATCGTTTCGGGCAGGGAATTAAGCCGCGCCATCTCGTTCTTGCAGCGCAAAAGCCAGCGGGTTGTCCTCTCAACCGAGCGGACAACATAGTCGCGCGGGGCGGGGTTTTCCACGCACTCGTCAAACGCCATTGCAATGGTCGAAGCAAGCCGCGACTGTATCTGCATACTCTCCTCGGGACCGATAAACAGCCGCCTTCCGTCAATGTGCGAGGCGAAGTAAACGCCCTCCTCCTTGATTTTGCGCAGCTTTGCGAGCGAGAAAACCTGAAACCCGCCGCTGTCGGTCAGTATCGGCTTGTCCCAGTTCATAAACTTGTGCAGACCGCCCATCTTGTAGATAACGTCGTCGCCCGGGCGCAGGTGGAGGTGGTAGGTGTTGCACAGCTCGACGCGCGTTTTAAGCCCCTTCAGGTCAACGCTCGATATTCCGCCCTTTATCGCCGCCGCCGTTCCGACGTTCATAAAAAACGGCGTTTCGATATCTCCGTGCGGCGTATGGAAAACTCCGCGCCTTGCGCGACCCTCGGTTTTTTTCAGTTCAAACATAGGTTTCTCCTTTTTGTGAATACTATATCGATTATAGCATATCCGCAGGATATGGTATAATCGTCCGATACGCACGAAGCAAATCTTTGATTTGCGTATGTGCGAGGACATTTTGATGAGTGTCTTGCGTTTATTATAACATAACCGCAAGGTTATGTTATAATCGTCCGATACGCACGCAGTTCGCCATAGGCGAACGAAT
>SFHN01000023.1 GCA_004555635.1 [Eubacterium] saphenum | reverse complement strand
ATTATTCCGACAAGGAAAAATCCCCATGGAGGACTGAAAAAATGACTCGTTTTAAGAAAATTCTTGCGGCGGGCGCCGCGATTGTCTGCGCGGCAGCTCTGACGGGCTGCTCCGACAACGGATATATCATGAACGTTGAGGGTATTGACATCAGAAACGGCATATACCTCTCCGGCGTTATGAGCGCATACGGCGACGCATACGAAAAGGTAAGCGAAGCCCGCGAGGAGCAGGGGCTTACTTCCGAAGTTGAAGACCTGTTCAAGGAAAGCATTGACGGCAAGCCTGTTTCCGATTGGGTAAAGGAAGAGGCGCTTAATCAGGTTAAGCGCTCGGTTGCTATACAAAAGCTCTGCGAGGAGAACGGAATTGCGCTCTCTGACGAAGAAGCAAACGAGATAAACGCCGAAATTAACCAAATGTGGACGGAGGAAAGCTTCTACGCGCAGTATCTTTACGGCACCGACACGATGGGCGAATATTATGATGGCGTAGGTATCGGCAAGGACTCTCTCCGCGAAAGCTTCACTGTCAGCAACCTTTATCAGAAGCTGTTTATGCACTACTACGGCGAGGGCGGTCTGACCCCCGTATCCGACGCCGACCTTAACACTTATCTTAATGAGAACTATGCTTCCGCGTTTGTTCTTGAGCTGAAGTATACCGACTATCAGGGCATTCTTCTCACAGACGACGATGAAATCGATGCTGTAAAGCTGCTTGCGCAGAGCTATGCCGACAGGATAAACGGCGGCGAGAGCATTGCGGACATCAAGTACGAATACGACCTTAAAACCGCGCAGGACGAAGCGCGCACCGACGCAGAGGACGACTATCCCGACCTTTCCGAAGCCGAGAAGCCCGCAACGCTTGAAGAATACGTTCAGCAGATGGTTGACGCGGCGACCGCAGAAAAGGCGGAGAGCGACAGTGAGCTGTTTACACATATCAAAAAGGAAAGCTCCTCGTTCTCTACCGAGATAACCGACTTTATCTGGGGTGCAGAAGCGAACGGAAAAGCAGGTCTGTTTGAAACGACAAACAACTCCATCTGCGTTATCATCAGAAACGACATCACGACGGAGTCCGAGTGGAAGGAAGAAAACAACTACGACCTGCTCAGCGAGATTAAGTCCGATGAATTTGAGGATACTCTTAAAGCGGTTTACGAGGGATACACCGTAAACGCAAAGGAGAACCTGATAAACGGAAAGTATTCTCCGGAAAAGATTAAGGGTATCAACTGATAAACAGCAAATCTTTTGAGGAAGCGGAAGCGCTTCCTCATTTTTGAGTTTGACACGAAAAGGTGAAGTAATGCTTTTACTTGGTTTGAACAACATTGCAATGGGCTTCGGCGACAGGACGCTGTTTTCCGAGGTTACGTTTGAGGTATACAGCGACGACCGCATAGGCTTCGTCGGCGTAAACGGCAGCGGAAAAACCACGCTGTTTCGCCTGCTGAAAGGCGAGCACACCCCCGAGGAGGGAAATCTCCATATCGCGGGAAGCTGCAAAATCGGCTTTATGGAGCAGTTTGCGTGCAAGGGCAGCCACAGGACGCTGCTCGACGAGGCACTTACCGTGTTCTCGCGGCTGGAGGATATGGAGCTGGAGCTTGAGGAGCTTCACGACAGGATTGACGCGGGCGCGCACGACCTCGACACGATATCAAGGCAGACCGCGCTTTCCGAGCAGTTTGAGCGCGACGGCGGACTTACATTCCGCAGCAGAACCGCCTCGGCGCTTATGGGTCTTGGCTTTTCGGAGAGCGACCTAAAGCTGCCCGTGGACGTGCTGAGCGGCGGGCAGCGCTCGAAGCTTCAGCTCGCGAAGCTGCTGCTGTCGGACGCTAACCTGCTGCTTCTCGACGAGCCGACAAACCACCTTGACATTCAGTCGGTAGAGTGGCTGGAGCGATTTCTTGCAGACTACCGCGGCGCGTACATCGTAATCTCCCACGACCGCTATTTCCTCGACAAGGTTACGAACAGGACGATTGAACTTGAAAACGGCAGGATTGACTGCTACAAGGGAAACTACTCCCGCTTTTTGCAGCTTAAAGAGGAAGAAATGGAGCGCCGCCACAAGGTCTATGACGCAACGATGAAGGAGATTAGCCGCATTGAGGGGATAATCGAGCAGCAGAAGCGCTGGAATCAGGAGCGCAACTATGTTACGATTGCGCACAAGCAGAAGTCGATTGACAGGCTGGAGGCAACGCTCGTTAAGCCCGAGGAGGCTCCGCAGGCGCTGAAATTCCGCTTCAAGAGCGCAGACGGCTGCGGAAACGACGTTTTCCACGCGGAGAAAATCGCGCTCGGGTTTGACGGAAAGCAGCTTTTCAGAAACGTTACGATTGACATAAAAAAAGGCGAGCGCGTTTTCCTTATCGGCGCAAACGGCTGCGGAAAAACCTCGCTTTTCAAGGTGTTTACGGAGCAATACGCCCCCGATTTCGGTGAGTTCAAGTACGGGGCGAGAGTTGTTCCCGGCTACTTTGACCAGGCGCAGGCAGGGCTTCACGACGAAAAAACCGCGCTCGACGAGGTTTGGGATATGTACCCGAATATGCCCGAGAGCGAGGTCAGAACGGTGCTCGGGTCGTTTCTGTTCAAGGGCGACGCGGTGTTCCGCAAGGTCGGAGAGCTTAGCGGCGGCGAGCGAGCGAGGATTGCGATACTGAAGCTTATGCTTTCGGGCGCGAACTTCCTGCTTCTGGACGAGCCGACAAACCACCTTGACATAAGCTCCTGCGAGGCGCTCGAAAACGCGCTTATGAACTACGACGGCACGCTTTTCATCATCTCGCACGACAGATATCTGATAAACAAGCTTGCCGACAGGATTTACTACCTCACGCCCGACGGCGTAAAGGAATATACAGGCAGCTACGACGCGTATCTTCTCGCGCAGGAAAACGCCGCACCCGCCGCTGAAAAGCCGCAGAAAACCGAGAAGCAAAACGACTACAAGCTGCGGAAAGAGCGCGAAAGCGAGCGCCGAAAGCTTAACACGCGCATATCCCGCGCCGAAAAGGAGATTGCGGAGCTTGACGAGCTTATCGCGGCGAAAACCGAGGAGCTGTCCGCTTTGTCCGATTACAAGAAGGCTATGGAGCTTTCTGCGGAAATCGAGGAGCTGCGGGTTAAGCAGGAGCAGACTATGCAGGACTGGGAAGAAGCGAGCCTAGCGCTTGAGGAATTCCCCGAAGAATAGCGCCAAAAGGCGTGCGCCTCGCCGAAACTTTCCGATTTACTCGGCGGGAAAAACCGCTTTATTGGCGGAACACTAATGCGCGGAATTTGTCGCATTTTTTAGGGCAAATCCGATTGACAAATTCCCCCGCTTATGCTATTATATACCCATACCCCCACTCGCGGAGAAATCCGCGGGTGGCTTTTGTGCGTTGATTTAACAAACGGAAAGGAAGAAAAAGATGTCTGTTTTCGATATATTCAAGAAGCTTGACGCAGAGCGCGCTCCCGAGCCTTCGGGCGCGGTGGAGTTCATCATCGTGGGACTCGGAAACCCCGGTACGGAATACGAGGGCACGCGCCACAACATCGGGTTTATGACAATCGACACGCTGTGCGAAAAGTACAAGCTGTCCTGCAAAAAGCTGCGCTTCAAGTCGCTGACCTGCGACGCGATGATTGCGGGAAAGCGCTGCTTTATAATGAAACCGACCACCTTTATGAACAAGAGCGGCGAAGCGGTGGTGGAAGCTATGCAGTTCTACAAAGTACCGCCCGAGCGTACCATTATCATATTTGACGACATTTCACTTGAACCGGGGCGGCTTCGCATTCGCAGAAAAGGCAGCGACGGTGGTCACAACGGTATCAAGAATATCATATACCTATCCGGCTCCGACCAATTTCCTCGCATAAAAATGGGCGTCGGCGCTAAGCCCCACCCCGATTACAGCCTTGCCGACTGGGTGCTCGGGCACTTCAAAAAAGAGGACGCCGAGGCGCTTGAGCGCTGCTTTGACAACGCGGTTTCGGCGCTTGAACTTATGGTAAACGACAAAACCACCGAGGCTATGAACAAGTTCAATTCCTAATCTTACTTTTATCAAAGAGGAAAACTATGGATTTTTTTATCAGTTCAGCGAAGCAGAATTCCGACTACAAGCGGCTTTCCGACTATCTTAGCAAAAATCCCGAGCTGCCCGCCCTTGTGACGGGTGTTTCGCATATTCACAAGGCGCATTTCATCAGCGCGCTGATATCTGATGAAAGCGGGATGCCCGCGCTTGTTATCACGGAAAGCGAGGGCGAAGCGCAGAAGCTTGTTCAGGACATCAACGCGATGACAGGTGAGGAAACCGCGCTTCTCTACCCCGCCCGTGAGCTTTTGCTCGGCAACATCGAGGCGGCTTCGCGAGAGTATGAGTACAAGCGCATTTTCGCGCTCTCGGCGGCGATTTCGGGCAAATGCAGAGCGCTTGTTGCGACAGCGGAAGCGGCGGCGCAGCTCACCCTGCCCGCAGATGAACTGGAAAAGCGAACGATTAACCTTTCGGAGGGCGACGAAATAGAGCAGGAGGAACTTGTAAAGCGCCTTGTCGCTTCAGGCTATTCGCGAACGGATTTAATCGAGGGCGCGGGGCAGTTTTCTGTGCGCGGCGGAATTGTCGATGTGTTTCCGCCAAGCTCGCAAAAGCCGTTTCGCATTGAGCTTTGGGGCGACACGGTTGACAGCATTTCCGACTTCGACCCCGACACGCAGCGCCGCGCGGACAGCTATGCCAAAGCGAGCATTTCACCCGCTTCGGAAACGTTGTTTGACAGCCCCGAGGTGCTTGCGGAAAGGATAGAGGAGCTTGCGAAAAAGCTTCGCGGAAAGCGCGCGGAGGAGCTTAGGGCAAGGCTGCTTGACGAGGCGGAGCGCATTCGCGGCGGGCTTTCGCAGAGCGTGTCCGACAGGTTTTTTCCGCTGTGCTATGAAACGGAAGCGACCGCGTTTGACTACACGGGGCGCGTTTTCATCTGCGAGAACACGTCGGTGCGCGAAAGCTTTCGCGCGGCGGCGATACGCCACACCGAGGATTTGAAGCTGCTGACAGACGAGGGACGTATATGCAAGGGTCTGGAGCGGTATATGCTTACGAAAGCGGAGCTTAACGACCTACTCACACGGCGCGCGACGGTGTACTTTGACGCGTTTGTGCGCGGCGGCGGACTGGAGCTTGGCACGATAATCAACGTTCAGGCAGCGGTGCAGACTCCGCCGTGGAGCGGCGAATACGGGCTTCTGGAGGACGAACTGAAGGTGTTTGTCGAGCGAGGGTTCTCCTGCCTTGTTCTTGCGGGAACGGAAAAGGGTGCGAAAAACCTTGCGGACGACCTGCGAAACGACGGCTTCAGCGCTATATACACCCTAAACCCGAAGTACAACCCCGACGGGTATATACTTGTCGCGCAGGGAACGCTTTCGGCGGGTATGGAATATCAGGAGCAGAAAATCGCAGTATTCACCCATACGGCGGTTCACGCGGAACGCCGCAGACCCGTAAAGAAAAAGCGCGGCGAGGAAATCCGCTCGCTGTCGGATATCTCGGTGGGCGACCTTGTCGTTCACGCCTCGCACGGTATCGGCGTGTTTGAAGGCGTTCGGCAGATTGCTTCGGACGGAGTGCTGAAGGACTATATCCGCATAAAATACGCAGGCGCGGACGTGCTGTTTGTCCCCGTTACGCAGCTTGATATGATTTCGCGGTATATCGGAACCGCTGACACCTCGACGGTTAAGCTGAACAAGCTGAACTCCGAGCAGTGGCGGCGCTCAAAGACCCGCGCAAAAGCTGCCGCAAAGGAAATGGCGGCGGAGTTTATCAAGCTTTACGCAGAACGAATGAACAGCGAGGGCTATGCATTCCCGCCCGACGACGATTTTCAGGATGATTTCGAGCAGCACTTCCCGTATATCGAAACCGATTCGCAGCTTCGCTGTATCGACGAGATAAAGTCGGATATGATGAGACCGCGGCCGATGGAGCGCCTGCTGTGCGGCGATGTCGGCTTCGGCAAGACGGAGGTTGCGCTGCGCGCGGCGTTCAAGTGCGTTGAAGCGGGAAAACAGTGCGCGCTGCTTGTGCCGACAACGGTGCTTGCGTGGCAGCATTTTCAGACGGCATCTACCCGTATGGAAGGCTTCCCGATAAACATTGAGCTTATGACGCGCTACCGCTCTGCGGCAGAACAGCGCGAAATTCTCGAAAAGCTGAAGAAGGGCAAAATCGACCTTCTTATCGGAACGCACAGGATAATTCAGAACGACATCAAGTTCAAGGATTTGGGGCTTGTTATCATCGACGAGGAGCAGCGCTTCGGAGTTGCCCACAAGGATAAGTTCAAGGAGCTTTTCCGCGGGGTTGACATACTGACGCTTTCGGCAACGCCTATCCCCCGCACGCTTAATATGGCGATGAGCGGAATCCGCGATATGAGCGTTCTTGACGAACCGCCGCAGGACCGCCGCCCGATTTCCACCTACGTTATGGAGCACGACTGGGGTGTTATCGCGGGGGCAATTCAAAAGGAGCTTCGCCGAAACGGTCAGGTCTACTACGTCCACAACAGAATTGACACGATTTTCAGCACGGCGGCGAAATTACAGGAACTTCTACCCGATGCGGCAATCGGCGTTGCGCACGGAAAGATGAGCGAGGACGAAATCCTTGAGGTGTGGCGAAAGCTGCTTGGCGGCGAAATCGACATACTTGTCTGCACGACGATTATCGAAACGGGCGTTGACGTGCCGAATGTAAACACGCTTATCATCGAGCAGGCGGACAAAATGGGGCTTGCGCAGCTTCATCAGCTTCGCGGCCGCGTCGGCAGAACAAACAAGCGCGCGTATGCGTATTTCACGTTTGAGCCGGGAAAGGTGCTGACGGAGGTGTCGCAGCGGCGGCTTGACGCTATTCGAGAATTTACGCAGTTCGGAAGCGGCTTCCGCATTGCGCTTGCAGACCTCGAGATACGCGGCGCGGGAAGTATCCTCGGCGCTTCGCAGTCGGGACACCTTGCAAACGTCGGCTACGATATGTACTTGCAGCTTCTTGAAGAGGCTGTCCGCGAGGAGCGCGGCGAAGAAACCGTCCCGCACGAGGACTGCCTTGTCGATATCCGCATAGACGCGTTTATCCCCGAGAAGTATATCTCAAATCAGTCACAGCGAGTTGACTGCTACCGCAAAATCGCGCGGATACAGACAGAGGAGGATAAGCTTGATATTCTCGACGAGCTTATCGACCGCTACGGTGAGCCGCCGAAGTCGGTTATCGGGCTTGTGGAAATCGCGCGGTTAAGAAGTATGGCAAGAGCCTCGAATGTTACCGAGATAACGCAAAACAACTCGGAGATGACTTTCTTCCTGTCAAAGCCCGATATGGAAAAGGTTGCGGCAGTAAACGCGGCAGTCGGAAAGCGCGCGCGGCTCGAAACAATAGGAAAGCTGCGGCTTGTCGTAGCTACGCAGAAGGGCGAGGCGCCGCTTGAGCTGATGAAGCAGGTTATCGGCGCGATGGATAAACCCGGTAAGACGGGAAAGGATTGAATGCTATGAAAAACAGCAGAAAATGCCCGAAATGCGGCGGGAGCGACATCGTGTTCATTGTAAACGACGGGCATCCCGACGCTTCGCACGGGAACAACATTCAGACGGGGCTTACAATTCTCGCGGGAGTGATTAACATCAGGCGCTATATCTGCTGCTCCTGCGGGTATACCGAGGAGTGGATTGAGCAAAGCGACATAAGAATGCTCCTGAACTCAAAAAAAGCTAACCGGAATTAACCCGAAACCGCCTCCGTCATTTTACGGGGGCGGTTTTATTCAAAAAGGCATAGAAAACGCTCGGAAAGAAAACTTCCCGAGCGTTACGTTTTATGTTTAATTAGGATAGTTCAGAACGGACACCGCAGAGGAGATTGTTTTCTCCATCGCCTGCTTGCCGTACTTGTCAACTTCAGTCTTGTTCTTCTCGCCGTGGGTCAGGCAGCCGGCACCGCCGATACAGCCGCCTATACACGCCATTCCCTCGATGAAGTTGCAGTCAAGAACATTCTTGCTCTTTTTAAGAAGCGCCGTTCTGCAAGCCTCAATGCCATCGCACGCAATCGGCTTAAGTTCAAAGTCGTCATATCCCTGCTCTTTAAGCGACTCGGCAACCGCGTCGGAAAGTCCGCCGCAGCGAGCGAATATTCTTCCGAAATAGCTTGCGTTGTCAAGCACTCCGTTGGGTAATGTCGTTATATCAATATCGCGGCTGTCGAACAGCGCCTGAAGCTCCTCAAACGTGATTACCGCGTCAACATACGGCTTTACGCTGTCGAGCTGAACCTCCGCTTTCTTCGCGGTGCAGGGACCGATGAACACTATCTTTGCATTTTCGGTTGTGTCCTTGATGTACTTTGCGATTGCCGCCATAGGTGAAAGATTGTGCGAGATGTTATCAGCCATTTCGGGGAACGCACTCTTTATGTACTGCACAAACGCAGGACAGCAGCTGCTGGTCAAAAAGCCCTTTTCTACAAGCTCCTTGCCCTCGGACAGCGCAACCATATCCGCGCCGAGCGCAGCCTCGATTACCGTGTGGAAGCCGAGCTCCTTTAATCCGGTAACCACCTGTTCGAGCTTAGCGTATACAAACTGGCTGGAAATTGAGGGCGCTACGATTGCATAGGTCTTGTAGTTCTTTCCGCGCTCGCCCGCCTTCAGGATGTCAATTACATTGAGCATATACGACTTGTCCATAATTGCGCCGAACGGGCACTGGTAAACGCACGCGCCGCACTGAATGCACTTGCTGTTGTCGATTTCAGCAGCGTTTTCCTCGTTAATTGAGATTGCCTTTACCTTGCAGGCGTTCTGACAAGGGCGCTTGCGGTTGATGATTGCGGTGTAGGGGCAAACCTTTGCGCACTGACCGCACTCAACGCACTTCGACTTGTCAATGTGCGCAACGTGGTTATGGTCGAAAGAAATTGCGCCGCGCTTGCAGGCATTTTCGCAGCGGTGAGCAAGGCAGCCGCGGCAGGAATCAGTGACCTCATAGCCCGCAGCGGGACACTCGTCACACGCGATGTCGATAACCTCGATAATGTTGGGATTATCCTTCTGTCCGCCCATAGCAATCTTAACGCGCTCCGCAAGTATTGCGCGCTCCTTGTATACGCAGCAGCGCATCGTGGGAGTCTTTCCCGGTACGATTATCTTGGGGATATCAAGCACATTGTCAAGCAGGGTATCGTTCCACGCCTGACGTGCAACTTCTCTTAGCACCTTGTATTTGAGGTACTGAACGGTTGTATCAAACTTTCTCATGCGTTTTAATCCTCTTAAAAATAACTTACCTTAATGTGCTTGCCCATCTGTTTCAGACACTTTGAAAGCTCCTCGACAAGGTTCATCTTGATGTTGAAGTTTATGGGCAAATCGGGATTCTGGTGTGCGGGATTTACCGCCCTGCCGACATAGAAGTTGATGTCGGTCGCCTCCTCGAAAAGAAGCTGGCATATAAGCGAAGCGCCGTCGCGCTTGAAGCTCCACTGCTCGTAAAGCTCGTTTTTGTCGAGATAATCGCGGGCGTATTCAAGCACCTTATTCACCGTGATTACTCCCTCGGTCACTAGGTCAACGCCCTCTATGCTGGCAATCGGGGGAACGTCGCTTCGCTCAAAGCTTAGCGAAGCTTTCAGCGGCTTGCCGAGATAGCGCGCCGCAATCGAGCTTGTCGTGCCGCCGCAGATGATGTGCTTTCCCTCCTTTGAGAAGAACAGGCTCATCATTCTGTCAGCGTCGTCGCGGTTTGAGGGCGGACCGAACAGCATATTCATCGGAACACGCTTTCTAATGCGCACAACGCAGGCTGTCGCGTCATCTCCGGGCTTTCTGCCGTATAGCTTGTCAACCTCGTCAACAAGTATCGTAGACAGCGTTTTCGCGGTGTATCCGACGGGTGAAATCGACTCCATAAACGTGATTATATCCTCGCGTTTCCAGCCGAAGTTGTACGCCGTGCCGATACCCGCGTGCGGGCAGCCGTCGCTCATTGCGATGAAAATATCGTTTTCGCAAAGCTGAATAAGCGACTTGAAAATCTTCTTGCCGCCGATGTTCATCTCGGTTGTTGGGTAGTCGTAGTTCTGGTAATCACGAATGAGGATAACATGCGGGTTGTCGTACTGGATAAGCTCGGCGGTTGTGTTGTTTATCAGGTGGATAATCGTGAACGTGGAATAGGCTACGCCGCGCTGAGTGTCCACAGGGAGCGTTGCTGCGATGGTATCAACGCACTGCTCGAGCGAAAGACCCGAAGCCATCATCGTGGAGATAATCTTTGACGTGAGCGTTGACAAAATGCTTGCCTTAACGCCGCTGCCAAGACCGTCCGCTAAGACGATAACGGTTGAGCAGTCGTCCTGTTCGACAATGTCAACGTGGTCGCCGCAAAGCTGCTCGCCGTGGTGGTTTATGCTTTTGTAGCCGATATCAGCGCAAAGGTCATTCATCCTGTATCGACTCCTTTAATTTAGTGAGTGCAATCTTAGTTTCCGCAGCGGTTTCACCGAGCAGCGACGCGATTTCCTGAACAATGCGCATCTGCTTGTCAACCACCTTGTCGGCAACCTCGATAGCGCCCTTCATGAAGTTGATGTCGCCGTCGTATGCGAGTATGGAAACGTCCTGCGGGCGGATTCCGACAATATCCTTTACAAGGTCAAGACCGTACCTGCCCTGATAGCCGATGTTGTGAATTGTGAACACCTGCTTGATGTTGCCGTAACCCCACTGGTCCTTGTAGAACAGGTTGTAGTATACAGGGATAAGCGCGCACTGCCAGTCGTTGGAGTTGATAATCTGCGGCTTGAAGTCAATGTACTTCAGCATTTCAAGGACAGCGCGGGAGAAGAAAACATATCTCTCGCCGTCGTCAAAATAGCCGTAAAGACCGTTGTTGCGCTTGAAGTAATACTCGTTGTCGATAAAGAAATATGTAACACCGTTTACCTGCTGGGAAAACAGACCGCAATACTGGCTTCTCCATCCGACAGGGACGTTAAAGTTTGTGATGAAGGTCATCTTCTCCTTCTGCTCGGGCTTTATGGTATTTACATAATAGGGCATAACGACGCACGCCTCCT
>SFHN01000307.1 GCA_004555635.1 [Eubacterium] saphenum | reverse complement strand
ACCAAGCGCAGCTGTCCCAAGTGGCGCATGCGCGTGCCGCTTTCCCCCATTCCGTCTTTCGGCGGATACCTAAATAAAGCTGAAACCGCTCTGCGAGCGATAATCCTTATGTTGGATATATGTAAAAGGCTTTGTTCCGGGCATTATATATTATGCCGCCATAACGTAAATATATAAAAGCATATAATTAACGTCAAGCTGCTCCTAAAGGCGCAAAACTCGCCTTTCAGAAAAGCCTACTTTTATTTTACAACATAATCACGAAAATGTCAAGGGTAATCTGTTATTTTTTTTATCAAAATGCACATAACCGCGCTTATTGTATGATTATTGGCGTTAGGCTGGGCTAATTTGTCGATTAAACGCGCTAAACTTTTCCTCTTTTGGCGCGTTAAGTCACGCGGTTTTGCTACATTGGCATTATGTGCAGTCTTTGTATTACAATGTTGAACCTTAACTTTTTGGCACTCGATAGTCTTGCGTTATGATTTTCATTTCGGTCTGCTGCCCGAAATGAAAATGGGGGAAAACTCTTGTACTCGTTGACCTTTTGGGACGGCGCGTCCGTGCGCTGCCTTTGCGGGACAACGTTGCAACGTCCTGTTGCAACCCCGAACCCCTTTAGCGCTTTAGCGTTTTGCGCAAAGTGCATAATGCGCACACCCCGCAGCGTTTTGCACGAAGCAGCGTTTTCCGCGTAGCGGATAATGCGATAATTGCGTCCTTTTGAAAAAGGCTTGACCGAAAACTTTAATCCTCACTTTGTGAGGGAGTTTGCAGCTTGTGCGCGGGGGTAAGCTTCGGAGTGAGTTGACCCAAAACCGAAACGGCAGGAGCCTTTGACCCCCGCCGTTGATAAACTTATGCAAATGTTCCACCCGACAAAAGGCGGAATTGCCCGTCGGGACACCCGACCGACTAGTTGTCCTGACAGCACTTGTATGCGGCTTCGCAATCCTGCGAGTAGCCGAGCATAATCGGAACAAGCGCGTCTGCGTACTTCTTCAGCATTGACAGACCAAGGCAAATTATCCTGTCGAAATACTCGTAGGAGTATTCCATATCAGGGGGAAGAAGGTTGCTGCACTTGAACGCAACCTCGCCGTCGTCCATATCCATTTCAAAGTTGCCATAGAAGCCTGCAGGAAGAAATCGAGCTTTCGTTGTCCTTGTTGCCTACGTTGTAGTTTGCAACAAAGTAGCCGTTCTCCTCGTCTACGTCGTAGTGCGCTTCGTCCTCCTCAAAGTACGTCTTAACAAGCTCGAACAGGTTTTCCGAATAATCCATTGCCATTGTAAAAGCACTCCTTTCTGAATTGACGGGCAAAAACGCGCCAATAAGAAATTACCGGCGCGATTTGGTTTCACAATTAAAGCTCGATTTTTCCGTAGAGCGTTGCGCTTCTTTCTGCGTCAACGGTTTCCTTGGAGAACTCGCCTGCGTCTGCGGACTCGTCGGGCTCGTAAACCCTGCGCTTATACTCGCGCTCGAAGCTGGTGGAAAAGCCGCTGGACTGTTTGTAGCTTCTTGCGCCGTCGCCTCTGCCCCTGTCGCTTCTGCCGCGTCTGCGGTTGTCGTACTTGGGCTTGTCGGCGTATATTACAACCTTTCTGTAAGGCTCTGTGCCGGTGGAGTGACTTGAAACGCCCTCAATTTCGGCAACGCAGCTGTGGATAATTCTGCGCTCATACGGATTCATCGGCTCAAGCGCGATTTTTCTTCCCTGCTTGATAACCTTTGCGCTGGTGCGCTTTGCGAGGGATTCGAGGGTTTCGCGGCGCTTGTCGCGGTAGCCGTTGCAGTCGATGCTTATGCGGCAGTAGCTCTCCTCCGTGCGGTTTGAAGCGAGGATAGCGAGGTACTGGAGCGCGTCAAGCGTTTCGCCGCGCTTTCCGATAACGACGCCGAGCTTCTCACCCGCGATATCGAGAACAACGTTTCCGTCGCGGATAACGGGGGTAATTGTGAAGTTTTCAAGTCCGAGCGCGTGAAGCACGTCGGTGAGGTATGCGACAGCGGTCTTTACCTTCAGGCTTGCGTTCACGTCGAAGTTTTCGGGGAGCGCGCTCTGCGCATTCTCGTCCTTGTCCTCGTCCTCGAAAACGGCGGGCGCAGCTTCCTCTGCTGCGATAGCTTCCTGCGTGGCAGCTTCGGCAGCGGCTGCTGTTTCCTGAACTGCGGGGGCAGCGGGCGCCTCATAGATTGCCTTAACCCTAGCCTCGCCCTTTAAGCCGCCGAAAAGCGTTTTTCTCGGCTGCTCGAGTATTTCAAAGTTGATTTCGTCTGCGGATACGCCAAACTCTGCTGCGGCGAGCGCCTTTGCCTCGTCAACGGTTTTAGCTGTAAATTCCATTTCCATATGATGTTCCCCTTCCGTTACGATTCGTCATCGTCGATGTATTCCTCGCCGTATTTCAGCGCGTCTGCCTTTCTGGCTTCTGCAAGCTTGCGGCGGTTGATTTCCTTCTGTGTCAGCTGTTCGCCGTTGTATTCTCTTATCGTATTATCCTTGTCGGTATCTCGTACTCTCGAAGCGGCAACGTTAATCTGCTTCATTTTTTCGGCATATTCCGCCTCAGCCTGCGCACGGAGCTT
>SFHN01000306.1 GCA_004555635.1 [Eubacterium] saphenum | reverse complement strand
GTTCGCTTGCCAGCAGACCTTATAATCGCGAGCTTTTCTGCTGGGTGTCCGAGCGTGTTTCATGAAAGCGAAGAAGCGTTTATTGCCGTGGTAAACAAGCTCGCAGCGCAGGGCAAGTATGAGCGTGCGCTACAGGTGGCAGAATGTACCTTTTCGCTCGAGAGCCGTATGCGCTGGCTGAGCAACAACGCTTTTGAACTGGCGTTTTCGGGCAACGCTGTGCACGCGCAAAATGCCTTCAACAAGCTTGAGCGTGCCGTGCAAAGCACGTCCTCGCCGCTTGACGAAAGCGCACAAGAGGCCTACCGGCGCGCGCAGGTGTTGCTTGCTGCTTGTGTGTGCGTCATTGAGGTGGGCGTTCAGAGCGCGCGTAATGGTGCATCCGCGCGTAACCCAAAAGAGTTGCGCGTGGAGAGAAACGCGGCGTTGCAGCAATTGCTTGAATGTAGTGCGGTTGCGGCAGATAACGGCCCAAAACGATGGTTTGCCTATGCTGTTGCGCACGCGTGTATGCCCTCAACCGCAGACCAAGATGCGGTTTTGCGCGTGCTTGACGATTACGGGGCTTGTATGCAAACAGACATTCAGCAATGCAAGGAAGCATTGTTTGCTGGCACGCTTGATGAATGGTCTTCGCTGTGGCGCCCGGTATGTGCTGTTTCGTATTTGCTGAAAGAGGGCATTGACGAAGCATTGCAGGCATGGGATGTGTGGTGCGCTGCTGGGGCACGTGAAGAAGCGCTGGTGCTTGCGGGGCTCATGGCAGTTGTGAGCATTCGAAGCAAATTGGTGCTTTCCGAAACAAGCCCGCGCATGATGGATTATTTGCAAAACACGCAGCGTCAGGCGCGCTACCCAGTAATTGCTCAGGTTCTGAAAAATTCGCTTTTTGTGCCGCAGCACGCACAACAGGCGGCAACGTATAGCTATAAAGTGAGTGAAATTCCCAAGCTTGAAATAAACCTGCTTGGTGGCTTTGAGTTGAGCCTCGATGGTGAGCCGTTTGAACTTGCGAGTATCTCGCGTAAAAAGGCAAAACTGCTGCTTGCCTTGCTTGCGGTAAATATTGGTCATGAGCTTTCGCGCGATTATCTGATGCAAAGCTTGTGGCCAACGCTTCCGAGTAACCGTGCACGCAAGAATTTGTATGTGGTGTGGAGCGATTTGCGGCGCACCTTTAGCGTAGACGATGGCACGTGCCCTTATTTGGTACGCCAAGACGACAGCTACCGGCTTGATACGCGCTATGTGAGCTGTGATATTCAGCACGTCAAGCAAGATTGTCGCGAATTGCAATTTGGCGTGGTAGATGTGGGGGCGTGGTCGGGAATTCTTGACCGCGTGAGCTCACGCTATTCGGGAACCGTTTTGCCTGCCGAGCTTGACAATAAAGAGACGCAATCGGCGCTGTGGTTTGCGCGCGAGGCAATAGAGCGAGACGCCATGCGGGAAGACGCCTATGTGTCGCTTATGCGCGCACAAATTGCGGCGGGGCAGCGATCTTCGGCCATGCGTACCTATTTCATGTGCAAGCGTATGCTTTCAGAAGAGCTTGGCATAGACCCTTCGCAAAACACCATGCGCCTTTATGAAGATATCTTAAACGAAACGTGGTGATGGCGCGGTGGGCGAATGATGCCGTTTGTCAGATGTGCGTAATGTTTGCGTGAAGAGCGCTGCGCGACGAGCGGGCGAGGGGTTTTCTTATGGTAGAATTCTTCTGTTTTGCACAGAGTTGCTCAAGAGGCAAACAAGAGATTAATTAAGGCGTTTTTATGGCCTACATCATAGATTGAAAGGCAGATAATGGCAGGTTTCCTCTCAAAACTCCTAAGCTTTGGCGAAGGAAAACAACTGAAAGAATACCAAGCAGTAGTTGCGCGCATCAACGAACTTGAACCGAGTATGGTTGCAAAATCAGACGAAGAATTGCGCGCGCTTACGGCTGTTTTTCGTGAACGCCTTGCTTCAGGCGAAAGCGAAAAAACCGTGCTGCCTGAAGCCTTCGCGGCTGTTCGTGAAGCGGGCAAGCGCACGCTGGGGATGCGCCACTTTGACGTGCAGCTCATTGGTGGCATGGTGTTAAACGAAGGCAAAATTGCAGAAATGAAAACAGGC
>SFHN01000305.1 GCA_004555635.1 [Eubacterium] saphenum | reverse complement strand
CGATAGACTAAATGGAGAGCAGTTTTTCAGTTTGCAGCGCCGTTTTTTTCAAATCTTGCCGCATATTTTTTCCCGTGCGGCAGCACTGCGCCACTTGAAAAAAACGGATACCCGCCGCATAAAACACGGCGGGTTATGTTCGGTAATTTACAGCGCTATGTACATTCCCTCGCTCACGGGCGGAGCTACTGTCAGCGTATAATCGCGCTCGGCGCACAGCCCTTTCTTCGCAAGATAATCGCGCGTGCAGGCGTATGCGGTGTCGGGCGTGTTGTTTTCCTTGCTGAGATGTCCGAGGATAAGGTGGCGCGTTCCGCCGCGCACAAGTTCCTCGGCAAACTCCGCGCAGGCGGCGTTGGATAAATGCCCCTTGTCGGAGAGAATGCGCCGCTTCAGTTCCGGACCGTAGTGCATATTATTTCGCAGCATTTCGACGTCGTGGTTGCTTTCGAGCAGCACAGCTTCGCAGCCAAAAAGCGCTTTTTTCGCTTCCTCGGTGACATAGCCCGTGTCGGTGCATACGCCGAGTTTTCTTCCGCGGTAGGTTATCGTGTAGCCGACGCTGCCCGCGACGTCGTGCGACGTGCGAAACGCCGAAACGGCGAAATCCGCGCTTTGGTACTCTTCCTCCTCGATGTCAAAAAACTGCGCGTCGGGCGAAAGAAAGCGCCGCTCCATAAGCTCACGGTGGGTTTCGCCGGTTGCGAAAATCGGTATGTCGGTGTGCTTTGCAATCTGCTCGAGCGCCTTGCAGTGGTCGATGTGCGCGTGGGTCACAAACAGCGCTTCTATCCCGCTTAAATCGGTGTCGATGAGTTCAAGCGAGCTTTTCAGCGCTCTGAACGAGCAGCCCGCGTCAATCAGTATTCCGTGACCGCGCGTGCCGATAAACGTGCTGTTTCCGCTTGACAGGGCGGTTTTCCGCCCTGTTTTGGTGTATGTCGTTTACTGTGCCTTTGGGAGAATTTTCTCCGGCTCGGGATCGTCCGTTTTTATGATGTCCGCGCCAAGCTTGCGGAGCTTAATTTCCATATCCTCGTAGCCGCGCTCGATGTGGTAGATGTCGTAAATCTCGCTTGTGCCCTCCGCGCTGAGCGCAGCGATAATAAGCGCAGCGCCCGCACGCAGGTCGGTCGCCTTTACGGGAGCGCCCTTAAGCTTCTCTACGCCCTCGATGACCGCAACCCTGCCCTCAATCGAGATGTTTGCGCCCATTCTGCGAAGTTCGTCAACATAGCGGAAGCGGTTGTCGAAAATGCTCTCGGTAACCATACTCATACCCTTTGCGCAGGTGAGAACAGCGGCAATCTGCGGCTGCATATCGGTAGGGAAGCCGGGGTGCGGCTGGGTTTTTACGGAAGTGCCGACATAGCCGTCCTTTCCGATAACGCGCACCGCGTCGTCGTACTGCTGAACCTCAACGCCGATTTTGACAAGCTTGTTCGTTATCGGCTCAAGGTGCTTCGGGATAACGTTCTTAATCAGAATGTCGCCTCTTGTTGCCGCGGCAATTGCCATAAACGTTCCCGCCTCAATCTGGTCGGGGATAACGCTGTATGTCGTGCCGTGCAGATACTTTACACCGCGGATTTTTATGACGTCCGTGCCCGCGCCGAGAATATCGGCGCCCATAGAGTTTAAGTAGTTCGCAAGGTCAACGACGTGCGGCTCCTTTGCGGCGTTTTCGATAATGGTCAGACCGTCTGCCTTTACAGCCGCCATAATTCCGTTTATCGTAGCGCCCACGCTGTTTTTGTCAAAGAAAATCTGGTTGCCCGTCAGCGAGTCTGCACGGAGGTTTACCATTCCGCCGTCTATCGTGTATTCTGCGCCGAGCTGCGCAAAGCATTTCAGGTGCTGGTCGATAGGTCTGTCGCCGAGGTTGCACCCGCCGGGCATAGAAACGTGCGCCTCGTGAAATCTGCCGAGAAGCGTGCCGAGAAAATATGTGGTGGCGCGCATAAGCTTCGCTTTTTCATACGGCACGGGGAGGTTGTTTATCCCGCGCGCGTCTATTTCAAATGTGCTTTTGTTTATGGTGCGTATTTTTGCGCCCATTTCGGATAAAATCTGTAAGGTAATGTTGACATCGCTGATGTCGGGTATATTCTCAATAACGCACGGCTCGTCCGAGAGGATTGTCGCGGGGAGGATTGCCAGGACGGAGTTCTTTGCTCCGCTGATAACGACCTCGCCGCCCAGCCGCTTTCCGCCGTTTATAACGTACTTTTCCAAATCAAAACACCCATCGCCCTGCCACAAAGACGGGACTGCTCTTTCGTTTTTTTATATGATACAGATTGCTGTGTTTATATCTTGCTCAGGTTTGGGCATAGTTATACCCATACTCTTGCATTATAACATACTTTCCCAAAAAAATAAAGAGTTTGCAGCGTTTTTTTGTGCTCTAGGCAGCATTTCGGCGGAATGGACAAAAAAGCCGTGCGGTTGTTAATGATTTTCCA
>SFHN01000304.1 GCA_004555635.1 [Eubacterium] saphenum | reverse complement strand
ATCTGCAATTTCCAGCATATCGCCAGTTTCGTAGTATTTCACAAGCAGCTCCGTAAAATCATGTTGACATTCAATCGGAACGGAGATAATGCCTGCTCCATTTGCAATCATAACTTGATTTGCGGCCAACATACTGGTTCGTTTGTTTTCATCGAGAAACAACTGTTTTCTCATCAGGTACAACATGAGCACAATTCCACGCTCGGTATTGTTTTCAATTTCCATGGTGCGGGCCAGCTCTTCCTTTATCTGCGATTCGATCGGCATCCCTGGTTTCCATGTTGTGCCGCCGATTGAAACCGGAACTCGCCTTATGAACCCTGCATTCATCACAAGGTTATCACCGCCGACAATCTGATTGATTTTGCACACGAACGGATAATCCATTCCATAATCGAGGTTTTCCAGAATGAATTGCCAAGCCCGTTTCAAGTTATTCACAGCGATGATTTCATCTACCGGAATGCCTCTCGCGCTCATGCCATTATAAATGGATTCAGTATCCGGATACGTTACGCCAAGCCCTTCCAACTTAGCAGATTTCCATATGTAATCCACAATATTACGCTTAGCAACAAATACATTCTGCTCTCGCGTCATATTATACTTGTTTTCCATTCTGCAATTCACCTCTTGTTTTAGTATACACTTATTGCTTGGAATTAGCAATTCACATCCGTAGAAAGCACAGAGGGCGGCATTACGCCGCCGCGTTCACTTTCGCTTCCTCCTGCTTTTTCTTGTCTGCGTACACGTCGATTTCTTCCGGCTTCGGATCAGGCTTTTCCTGCTTCGCCGCTTCCTTCGCAGCCTTCGCCGCCGCCTTCTTCGCAGCCGCCTTCGCTTCACGCGCCGCCCGCATTTCTTCCGCCGTGCGAATCATGCCGCCGTCAATGCGGTGAATGATAGTCCGCTCAAACGCCTTGCGGAAAGCCGCTTCGCCTGCCGACACGAACACAATATTGCCGTCGGTATCCTTGCGGAAAGAGCCAACATGCGGCAGATATGCTTCCGCCTCTGCGCTTCCGGCAACATACTGTTCGCCGTCGCCCGTGAAATAGTCCGTCATGAGCCGCTTGAAGCTCTTGTAAAACTCTGCTTTGGCCGCTTCTGCGCCTGCAAAGTCACCGCGTTTAGCGCAAGCCGCAAGCCGCGACAAGTCCTTTTGTACAAAGTACACGGACAGCTTGTAAGCCGAAAAGTCGTCCCTACTGTCAAAGTCCGCCGCCTTGAGCTGTGCATTGCCGTTTACCGCGTTCCGCATAGTGCTGATGAGTCCCTTGTAGTTCTTGTTGATAGCCATGATTTTTGTCTCCTTTGCATGATTGATTTTTTTGTGTGGGTATGGTAGCATTATGGGTGGACAGGGCGGTGGTGGCCGCCCTGCCCTGTCGGTTACTTGTGGGCTTCTACATAGTCGCGGTAGTCGCTATCCGTTGCGAATAGGACGTATCGCCGCAACCATGGCACATAGCCCCAGTAACCGGCGTCCGTATAGTAGCCCATATGCCCACCCCCTTTCCGGAGCAATGCTCCTTACTACACGTTCCTGACGGTGGCCTTGTTTGACCTGCCGCCGTTGGTATCGGGCGTTAGCTGTGCTAACTCGCTCCCCTTGTCCCTGTGGGGCGCGTCATGCTCGTATCAATCCCAATCGCGCTTTATGTGGCCTTGTGGCCTTGTCAAGGTTCGCCCGCTTGCCTGTGCTCCCGTGCTCGTCCGTTTGGACTGATGATGTACTGCCGTTAGGCTTGTACTGCACTCGCGGTCTTGATACCGTTCGGGAAGCGGTTCGCCGCTCTTTGCGGCTTGTGTGTTTGTTTTGTTTCTTTCGATGGTCATAGTATATCGCATATGCGATATGATTGCAATAGCTTTTATCGCATTTTAGATAATATTCTTGCTTATAGGTGTATAAGTTATGATTATATGCAATTTAAGGTCAATATTAGCAGATAAGCATATGACGCAGACAGAGCTTGCGCGTCGGTCAGGCGTTCGCCCTGTCGCAATATCGCATATGTGCAACGGACATAATCCGCACTTTTCCGCTGATACAGCAAATAAGCTATGCTATGTGCTACAATGCAACGTGGGCGATATATGGCAGTATGTGCCTGATGAGCGATAGCGCTATGATTTATAGGCCATGCTGCGCATGGCTTTTCTTTTCGCCGCGCGACAGCGGGCGCGGCGGGGCTTGCCCCGAACGCCTGTAAACAAAAAGGCGGCAGCGCCGCCAACGGCGCACAAGCGGAGCGCGGAGCAAGTAACGCCGCATAGCCGTATCAGGGCGCAATAATAGCATGATCGGAGCATGTATAACAAGGTGTTATGTATGTTCAATGGATGATAAAAGGATATTATAGATTCAAAAATGTAAAATATGTTTGATATTCATCTACGCGATATATGCTATATACAGTATAATATAATCTGCTGTATAGCTTTTGCTGGTGCATTGCTCGATCAGGCGTTCTCTGCCGTAGCCTGTTGCGCTTATGTGGTAGCTGC
>SFHN01000303.1 GCA_004555635.1 [Eubacterium] saphenum | reverse complement strand
CGGTACGATTATCGTATCGCACGCGATAAGCGCGTTTGTTGCAAGTATGCCGAGCGACGGCAGGCAGTCCACGATTACCACGTCGTAATCATTTCGCACCTGTAAAACCGCTTTTTTAAGCTGCTTTGTGCGCTCCTCCATACCGAAAAGCTGCTGCTCCGCCGCGCAAAGCTGGTTTGTTGCGGGGATAATCGACACATTCTTGTATCGCGTCGGAATTATCGCGTCCTGCGGTCTGCGCTCGCCCATTATTACGTCATATGTAGTCACGTCAAGCGTTTTTTTCTTGATTCCAAAGCCCGTTGTGGCGTTTCCCTGCGGGTCAAAGTCAATCAGCAGCACTTTTTTTCCAAGTGCGCCGATTCCCGCTGCAACATTCACTGAAGTGGTCGTTTTACCTACGCCGCCCTTCTGATTTACCACGCCAATAACAACACTCACACTATTTCCCCTTTCTTATACCTTTTTAATATATTATATCACACCTCCTCGCAAAAATAAAGCCCCTTTTATGAAAATATCGCATTTTCTATAAAACCACTAAAAAATTGTTCCACATGGAACAATTTTCGACAAATGTTTCACGTGGAACAAAAAACAGATGTTATTCGACAGCGTTTACGGGAAAACGGATTACATATTCGTAGTAGCCGTTTCGCGTTTCGGACTGCGATTCAAACGGAATGTTCATCTCGCGCATTTTGCTGATGAGTTTGTTTATAGAGTTTATGTAAAGACGCGGTGCGCTCTTAAACTGCTTGAAAATCGAGCTGTTGCAGGGATGTTTCCTTTCCTCTGGCTTTTCCGAGAGCAGCGCGGAAATATACTGCTCCGTCTGTTCAATATTATAGTGCCGCGCGATTATCGTGCAAAGCGCTTTTTTTCTCGCGCCAATGTCATCAATGCGAATAACCGCGCGTGCCTGCCGTTCCGAAAGGCTGCCGTTCAGCAGCAGCATACGCTCCTCGTCGGTGAAGCGTAGCAGGCGAAGCTTGTTTGCAATCGTAGACTGCGCCTTTCCGAGGCGTGCAGCGGCGTTTTCCTGCGTCAAACCGTATACCGTTATAAGCTTCTCAATCGCGAGTGCTTCCTCAAAGTAGCTGAGGTTTTTCCGCTGAATATTCTCGATAAGCGCAAGCACAGCGGATTTCTCATCGTCAGCTTCCATCACAATGCAGGGTATTTCGGAAAGCCCCGCAAGCTTTGCGGCTCGTGTTCTGCGCTCGCCGCTGATTATCTCGTAAAGCGCACCGTTCTTCCGCACGCAGACGGGCTGTAAAATTCCGTTTTCGCGTATGCTGTTGGACAGGCTTTGAAGCTCGCGCTCGTCAAAATCAAGGCGCGGCTGCGAGCGGTTCGGACGAATCAGCCCCGTTTCAATCAGAACAACTCTCCCCGCAGAACGTTCCTTTGTCTTAAAAATGCTATTCATACTATTCATATTATACTTCCCTTTCTGTATGCCTTTCCCTTGGCACCTCCATTATAACATCAAAAGGAAATATTATCCAACCAAAACAAGCCGCCTGTCGTCACCGTTAGGAAGTTTGTAGTCTGTTATACTCTCGATTTTCCCGCCGAGCATCTTTATAGCATTTTCTGCGGCGGAGATGTCCTCATTTACCGATTTCAGCGCCGCAAATGTTCCGCCCACTCTCACAAACGGCAGGCAGTATTCTGTCAGCACAGGCATTGCCGCAACCGCTCTCGCTGTCGCAAAATCAAAGCACTCGCGCTTCTTCCTCCCAAGCTCCTCGCTTCGCGCGTGGATTATCTCGGCGCTTATCCCGATTTTCTCGCAGGCAAGTTCAAGGTAGGTGCAGCGCTTTTGCAGGCTGTCGCACAGTGTCCCGCGCAGGTCGGGTCTGAAAATCAGCAGCGGCAGCGCGGGAAATCCCGCTCCAGTGCCTACGTCAATAAAGCTTGCGCCTTGTGGCAGCGTTATCATTGAAAACGGAAGCACGCTGTCCACAAAATGCTTTGTAACAATCTCCGAAAACTCCTTAATTGCCGTCAGATTAACCTTCTCGTTGTATTCCACTAAAAATAAGCAAAGCGCGTTGTACTGCTCCGCCTGCTTTTCCGTTATGCTAAGCCCTGCCGCCAAAAACTTCTCAGAAATAAACTCAATTCTGCTCGTTGTGTCCACTCTGCTCCCCCTTTCCAGCAAGCCAGATAAGCAGCACACTTACATCAGCGGGATTTACGCCGGAAATGCGCCCCGCCTGCCCGACATTAAGCGGCTTGTGCTTGTTAAGCTTCTCCTGCGCCTCAAGTCGAAGTCCCTTTATCGTCCTGTAATCAACGTCCTGCGGCAGCGCTTTTTCTTCAAGTCTGCGCATTTTTTCGATTTGTTCCATCTGGATTTTGATATATCCGCTGTATTTCAGCTCAATTCCAAGCTTATTTACAAGTGAATATTTAAGTTGCGGGCGCTCGGGGTCAAACTTCGCGAAATCCTCGTATTCAAGATGCGGGCGCTTCAGCAGCTCAATAAGCTTTGTTCCCGCGGTAATCGGCGATGTTCCCTTTGCGGTAAGCAGCGCATTTACTTCTTCCGTCGGGTGAATTGTAACCGTCTTTATGCGCTCAAGTTCCGCTTTTACCTGCTCGCAGTCCTCTTTGAACCGTGAAAAACGCTCGTCAGAAACAAGTCCAACCTTGTGTCCTATCGGAAGAAGCCTGTCCGCCGCATTATCCTG
>SFHN01000302.1 GCA_004555635.1 [Eubacterium] saphenum | reverse complement strand
CTTGCCGTGTTCTTGATAATACTGCAGTGCACGTTTCTTTTCGCCTTCTGAAAACTTTGGTTCTCGCTTGCTGAAATTATGAAGATCTTCTGTGGATTCATATTCCTTTACCCATTTCACAAGCATATGACGATTTGGAAAACCAAGTTCTCTAATAACCGGAGCAACTCTACGGCCGTATTTCTGATAGAGCTTTACCGCCATAATTCTTTTTTGCGTTAGTGTATATGCGAAGCCTCCTTAGACTTATTTAGTCCAAGATTTTGTCCGCATCCCCATGGGGTCGCGAACTCCCGACACTAACAATGGAAAAGCGCGAAATTTGTCTTGCTGCATAAAAAACGGCCAGCAGCAGACGAAGAAACGATCGCACACGCGGCGAGCCTGCTGACAAGCGGAGTATAGAAATTCTTTTCCCACAGCGCTTGCGCATCGTAACCGTCATAGCCGCGCCAAAATCGGGCCCGACTTTCATAGCAGCGTGAGATCGGTACGTTTTCGTAGATAAATGCGTCGTCGATCGATCGATGGCATTCCCCGGCAGCGGCCTCTAAAAGAAGAGCGGTCTCAGCGGACAATTTCTTCAGCGCGGATCCGATGACAGGAATGCATTCCTCGCCGATCTGCTCCATGGCGGTTGCAAGCAGATAATAATAGAGCTTAATGGAGAGCATTTCAAATCCGTCCTTGCCGGACAAGCAGAGCTGCGGATCGTAGGGCGGCTCATGATAATCCGGATCAAAATCCGCGAAGCACGTTGCTCGCAGCTTGGCGGGCAAGTCTGCCGGACGTAGGATCACACGGAATGAGCAGTATTCGTCGTTCTCCTGCGTTTGCGTGCGGGCAAGATTTACGCTTGTATACCCGTAGCCGTATTCACCGTAGCAGGCGGGGTGAAATTCCTCACAATAAATGCGTCCTATCTCCTTCTGCCCGTGGCTCTCCCATATCGCGGCCATAGGACAGAACAGCGTGTGTGAAATACGCTCCTGCGGTGAAAGCGTCTGCAATTCACGCTTGAAACGCGGGTCAGAAGGGAGGTCGGGATAAAGCGAAAACAGATTCTTCATATTGATCTTTGCGCCAATGCTCAGATGCTTTTCCCGCAGCGTTCTTCCGCGATCCTTTCCGAAGCGCCGCGCCGCTTCGCGCACAGACGCCTCGCCCTGCATGGAAAACGCGCGGATCAATCCATCTCCGATGTATCCGAACAGCAGGGAATAGATATCCGCAAGGTTCATCACAAAGTGTTCTTCCGGTGTATACATACTTGCCTCCTCAAACTGCGCAGGCGGCTGCCTGCAAGTATTTGGCAGCAAGCGGCAAGATCACGAGCTCATGGAAAAGCTCGCTGGCCTTTACTGCGGAGAGAGCGGACCACAGGGGAGATGCGGCGAATAAGGAAAACGGGAACGACTGCGCGATAAATTCACCGCCGCACGGGATCCCGCGGCGGAATGCGATATCCTCAAGCATAGCCTCGCTCTCCTTCTCAAATCGGCGGAGCGCGTTGGCGTAAAGCTGAGCGCCTTCCTTTCCGAAGGCTTCATCCAGTTCCTTCCAGATAAACACGCAAAGAAGAACGGCCTTTTCCTGCATATAATCGGCGAAGGAGATCGAGGCCGCCCCCTCCGGCACGGCTTTTTTTTCAAAGGCCGTACAGCGCTGCTGCGCATCAAGATTTGCCGGACGAAGATAGGCAGCAAATTGGCAGCACATATCCCGCTTATCGGACAGGGTCATGCTCAAATGGAACTGTCCCTTTCCCCCTGTGTAACCGCTGAGGAAGGACTTCATATATTCTTCACAATAAAAAAGACTGTATGCTTCGGCGTTGTTCGCTTTCCAATAGTTGGACATGGGGCAGGTGAATTGATCCCACAGACGAACCTCCCTGGTCTGCGTATAAGTGGTCGCTACGGAGCGGGGATCGCAAACAGCGCCCCGACCGCTTTGAAAGAAGGCGTTCAGATCCGTGCTGATCCCGGACCGTTCATAATCCCGCCGTTGCTGTTCT
>SFHN01000301.1 GCA_004555635.1 [Eubacterium] saphenum | reverse complement strand
TCCCTTGCTTTCAAGTTGTTCACCCCCTCTACACCGCTATTCTGATGTTCAAGCCGTATGTTAAGTAGTAGTCAGCCCCGCCCGTTACCGCTAAAAAGGAGCTTGCAACAGCCTTTCCCTTGTCCATGAGCGGCGCTATTGCGGCGGCTAGCTGTCTATTTAAGTAGCCTATCACCGCCGCGCCCTTTCCCTTGACGGCTGCTATAACCTGCACGGCGTTCTTGTCTGCCGCGTTCTCCGGCTCTCTGTTCAGCTTGATTGTGATTTCCTCCGGCGAGTACCGGGACAGGCGGGCGAGAAGCTGCTGCCGGTTGCCGTGCGTTACTCCGGCGGTCTTGGTGTCTATGCGGTGCAGCTTGACGGTTATCCACGCCCGCACCATTGCCGCCGAGCGGCTCGCACCCTGCTTTACAAGGGCGTTTGCTATCGTCATAACCTTGCTTCTGATGTCGTTTGCTTTCATGGCGTTTACTCCTTTCGGTTCGTCCCGCTCGCTCTTGAGCTTGATTATATTATACACTAAAAAGTGTCGTTTGTCAATAGATATTTGCAACTTTTTTGTGTATTTTGAAAATATTTTTTTACTCTTGACATTTTAGCGTGTACATGGTATAATACAAGAAAAGGGGGTGACAATATGCCACTTACAATAGGCGAAAAGATTAAAATAATACTTGGTCGGCGCAATATGACGCTTTCGCAGCTTGCTGAAAAGACAGGGCAAACACGGCAAAATCTCTCTAATAAAATGAGCCGCGATAACTTTTCAGAAAAGGACGTGCAGGAAATAGCCGCCGCTCTGGATTGCTCTTTCTCGTTCGAGTTTGTAATGAACGACACCGGCGAACATATTTAATTATAGCGTGGTGAAAACAAATGCCGATAAAGTATAAAATCAACGTTCTTGCAGCACTCAAAAGCGCGGGCTACTCTACCTACAAGCTGCGAAAAGAGAAGATACTTGCTGAAAGCACTATGCAAAAGTTCCGTGACGGCGAAATAGTGACGGCTGATAATTTAGCCCTTGTATGCTCGCTGCTGAATTGCCAGCCCGGTGACGTTCTGGAGTACGTCCAGGACAGCTCCGGAGGAACGGACGAAGCCGGAGTTTAATCAGCTCAATTTTGAGCCGATTAACCGCCCGCAGCCAGCACAAAATTGTGCGCGCTGAAATGCCCGGTTGCCAGCTCAATTTTGAGCCGGCTAAAAAACCCGGTTGACGGCGCGAATTTTCGCCGCGAAAACGCCGCAGCGGACGCTTCAAAATTGAGGAGTCCTACAACAAAAAAGCGCCGCTCCCTGCTTCCAGAGCCGGGGGCGGCATATTCTCTTTATTACCGGTAAGAATAAAAACACGTGCAAATACATATTTTTTTCAAAAAACCTCTTGACATACGTGTGAATACGTGCTATAATAGTATATAGAGAGGGGGTGCTGATGTGACATACAGCGAAATAAAGCGGCTGCTAAAGAAAAACGGCTGCTACCTCAAAGTTGAGGGCAAACGCCACGAATTGTGGTACAGCCCGATAACCGGTAACACATTCACGGTTGCCCGGCATGATACGCAGGAGGTAAAGAACGGCACACTACAAAGCATAAAGAGAGCGGCGGGGCTGAAATAAGCCCCCTAGCCGCTCGGTTATATAAGGAGGAAATAAACATGGCTAAATACGTATATCCCGCAATTTTCAAGCCCGAAAACGAGGGCTATTCGGAGCAGGGCGAGCTTGTCACGCTGGTAATGTGTGATACAATCGAGTATCGCCGGTACTACGATAACAAGGCGGTAAAGAAAACGCTGACGATCCCCGCATGGCTTAATACAATGGCTGAACGGGCGGGGCTGAACTTCTCGCAGGTGTTGCAGAACGGGCTAAAGAACGAGCTGCACGTACAGTAAACAAAAAAACGGGGGCGCCGCTCTGGGCGCTCCCATTCCTCTTTTACCGGGTGTATATGTATGTGTATGCTTATGCACATAACCGGGCTTTAATCGGCGTTTTCAGCCTGTTTCATCAGCTTTTCAATGCGCTGTAATTCCTGCTCATGCGCCCGGATAGCCCACTTTATGCCGCTTTCCTGCTCCGTTCCCCTTTCACGTTCCAGAGCGGCGCGGAGGTTGTCGAGCCGCTGTTCTATTGCCTGCCGCTCCATGTCCAGCGCTTCCGGGTCGCCTAGTCCTAGCCCCCGCACCTCTACCATCTTTCGCTTGACGACGGACGCAAAAACGCTGTCGTTAGTCGTCCGGGCTATGGCTTCCGCAGCCGTTAAGAGAAGAGCGCAAAGGCTCTCCCCCTTGTCTATGCCCTTTAGTATCGCGTTTTTCGCTTCGCTAGCGGCTAATATGTTGTGCTGGTATTCGTTATACACGTCCCGCGCCCGCTGGAGGTCGCCGCCGTTTTTATCGGCTTCCTGCTGCAATCGCCCCAAACCGTCAGAATTGCCCCTATTTGCGCCGTTGTCGCTAGGGGTGAATAGTTTACCACCCCCGGCGCTATCGTTCGTTGTGGGCGCGTTCTGCGCGTTCTGTGAGCCTGTCAGCTTGTTTATGTTGGAAAAGTCAATCATCTGTGCCGCCCTCGCTGCCGTTGTCGCTGCCGCCCACCCTTACAAGCTCCACTTGCTCCGGGTCTTTAGCCGCGCGCCGCTCCTGCAATAGCTCTTTCTTGGTGCGTTTCGCCGCTCCGGTCTTAACCTTGAAGCCGCTGCTCTTGGCTGCCGCCGCTCCGTCCTTGTCCGCCGCGTCCCGCTTAATTATGCCCTGCTCTTGGAAATAGTTGAATTGCGGGTAATAGTGGTACAGTACCGCGCCGCCGGTCGCTCCGTTGCGGTTCTTCAGTATCTTCAATTCGATTTTGCGGGGTGTTTCGGCTTTGGCTTCGTCAACGTTAAATTCTTTCGTGCCTACACCCTCTAGCTGCAAGCCGATTAACACATCGCTGCTATACTCAATAGCGCCCGACTCTTTGAATGAAATCATGCTCACGGGGGCGCTGTAATTGTCGCGGTTGAAGCTACTTATCCCTATTACTGGTATCTTGTAATCGCGGCTAATGCGCTTCATTTCAAGCACCGCCTTGTCTGTGTTCTGCTTGTCTGTTGCCCGCACGTCTGCCGGCGCTAGTATCTGGAGGTAATCAACCAGTACCACCGGGCTATTA
>SFHN01000300.1 GCA_004555635.1 [Eubacterium] saphenum | reverse complement strand
GGGGAGAGTGCTGGTCAATCTGCACCTTGCGCAGAGTGTTCATACCCTTCTGGAGCGCAGGAGCCTTGGATTTCTTTGTGGAAACCTCGCGACCCTTACGGACAAGCTGATTAAAAGTAGGCATTATTTCACCTCCAAAAAAATTCTATGTGATATAGCTTTTACCGCCTAAGGTAAAATATTCACACTCGAACATTTTAACAAAAAAAGCGGTGCTTGTCAATACCCTTTCGGGCAACTTTGTAACAAGCACCGCCATAAATTTATTTCACGCCGTTTCTTTTATGCATTTTGCACAATCAAGCGTTTTCCTCGGAAGATTCTTCCTCAGACTCGGATTCAGCCTTTGCCTCTGCTTCGGCGTTCTGCTCTGCCTCGGAAGCCTTGCGAGCCTTCAGACCCGTGCCTGCGGGAATAAGCTTACCGATGATTACGTTCTCCTTAAGACCTGTCAGCGGGTCAACCTTGCCGCGGATAGCAGCCTCGGTGAGAACTCTCGTGGTTTCCTGGAAGGAAGCCGCGGACATAAACGAATCGGTTGCGAGCGAAGCCTTTGTGATACCGAGGAGAACCGGCTCGACAACGGGCATCTGAAGTTCAACGCCCTCTGCCTCCATACGCGCCTTTACATCGTCGCACGCCGCTGCGTACTCTGCCTTGCCGACCGTGCTGCCGGAGATGAGCTTGCTGTCGCCCTGGTCGAGAACCTTTACCTTGCGCATCATCTGGCGAACGATAACCTCGATATGCTTATCGTTGATATCAACACCCTGCTGGCGGTAAACCTTCTGAACCTCGGAGATGATATAGTTCTGAACTTCCTTCTCGCCCTTTATTCTGAGGACATCGGTGGGGTTAAGGCTACCGTCGGTGAGCGCGTCGCCCGCGTTAACGTGGTCGCCCTCGTTTACGAGCAGGCGGTAGCCGAACGGTACGGAGTACTTCTCCTCCTCGCCGTCGTCGGTAGTTATAATTGCCTGACGAACCTTCTTTGCGTCCTCGCCGAAGCGAATCGTACCCGAAACAGCCGTCATAATCGCTGCCTCCTTCGGGTGGCGGCTCTCAAACAGCTCCTCAACTCTCGGAAGACCTTCTGTCAGCTTACCTTCGTTACCCTGTACAACGCCGCCCGTGTGGAACGTTCTCATTGTGAGCTGCGTACCCGGCTCGCCGATAGACTGCGCTGCGATAACGCCGACCGCCTCGCCGTCGGAAATGAGCTGACCGTTTGCAAGCGAAGCGCCATAGCACTTTGCGCAGACACCGTTTCTAAGCTCGCAGGTGAGTACGGAGCGAACCTTTGCGGAGGTTATGCCCGTGTCAACCATCTTCTTCGCGTCAGCGTCGGTAAGCATCTTATCCTTGGAAATGGTGAACGAGCCGTCGGGCGCCGTGAAGTCCTCGCAGAGGAAGCGGCCTGTAAGGCGCTCTGCAAGTCCCTCTATGGAACGGTTGCCGTCCCAGATTTCGTACACCTCGATACCTGCGGAGGTGCCGCAGTCGTCCTCGCGGATAATTACCTCCTGCGAAACGTCAACAAGACGTCTTGTGAGGTAGCCGGAGTCCGCGGTACGAAGCGCCGTATCGGCAAGTCCCTTACGCGCGCCGCGCGACGAGATGAAGTACTCGAGGACGTTAAGTCCCTCACGGTAGTTGGACTTGATAGGCATCTCGATTGTCGCACCGGAGGTGTTCGCGATAAGTCCGCGCATACCTGCAAGCTGACGAATCTGCGCGTCCGAACCACGGGCGCCGGAGTCTGCCATCACTTCTCAATCTGCGCGTCGGCAGCTGCGAGGATTTCCGCCTTCTGCGGAGGAATTTCCGCGTCGCAGACAGCAACCGTGATACCCGAGCGAGTGGAGTACTTATAGCCCATCGCCTTTATCTGGTCGAGCACCATTGCGGTCTTTGCTGTGCCGTGAATCTTAAGGCAGCGGTCGATAATCTGACCGAGCTGCTTCTTGCCTACCTTAAAGTCAATCTCGTAATCGAGCTGGTGGTCGGGGTCGGTGCGGTCAACGTAGCCGAGGTCCTGCGGGATATTCTCGTTATAGATAATTCTGCCGACAGTGGTGTTTACTATCTGAGAAATTCTCTGCTCGCCGATTTCCTTTGCAACGCGAACCTTGATTTTCGCGTGAATGGAAATCAGGCCCTCCTGATACGCCATAAGCGCCTCATTTGCGTCGCGGAATACCTTGCCCTCGCCCTTCTCGCCGTCCTTGTCGATGGTGAGGTAGTAGGAGCCGAGTATCATATCCTGTGTAGGAACGGTTACAGGCTTACCGTCGGAGGGCTTAAGCAGGTTCTTTGCCGCGAGCATAAGGGTTCTCGCTTCCTCCTGCGCCTCTTCGGACAGCGGGAGATGAACCGCCATCTGGTCGCCGTCGAAGTCCGCGTTAAACGCGGTGCAGCACAGCGGGTGAAGCTTGATTGCGCGTCCCTCTACAAGCACGGGCGAGAACGCCTGAATACCGAGTCGGTGAAGCGTAGGCGCACGGTTAAGCAGAACGGGGTGGTCCTTGATTACTCTTTCGAGGGAATCCCAAACCTTGTCGTCCGCGTGCTCAACAAGCTTCTTTGCAACCTTTATGTTGATGGGCGGGTCGGAGGTCTTTACAAGGTCGCACAGCACGAACGGCTTGAACAGCTCGAGTGCCATTTCCTTCGGCAGACCGCACTGGTCCATACGCAGCTCGGGGCCAACGACGATAACGGAACGTCCCGAGTAGTCAACACGCTTTCCGAGAAGGTTCTGACGGAAGCGTCCCTGCTTGCCCTTGAGCATATCGGAAAGGGACTTGAGCGGGCGGTTGTTGGAGCCGGTGTAGGCTCTGCCGTGCTTTCCGTTGTCGATAAGCGCGTCAACAGCTTCCTGAAGCATACGCTTTTCGTTTCTTACGATGATGTCGGGAGCCTTCTTGTCGAGAAGGTCTCTCAGACGGTTGTTTCTCATAACGACCTTGCGGTAAAGCTCGTTAAGGTCGCTGGTGGCATATCTGCCGCCGTCGAGCTGCACCATAGGACGGATATCCGGCGGGATTACGGGGATAACGTCGAGAATCATCCACTCGGGTCTGTTTCCGCTGGTTCTGAACGCTTCGATAGCGTCAAGACGGCGGAGCAGGCGCTGATACTTCTGTCCGGGGGGAGTTTTCTCAAGCTCTGCCTTAAGCTCTTCTGCAAGCTGCTCGGGGTCGATTTCCGCGAGAAGCTCCTTAATAGCCTCCGCGCCCATACCCGCTCTGAAGCTGGTGATACCCTCGTACTTGCTCTTAAGGGTGATATATTCCTCCTCGGTGAGAAGCTCCTTCTTGGTTATCTGAACTCTCACCTTGCCGCGCTCGATTTCGGTGTTCTCACCGGGGTCGATTACGATATACTTGGTGAAGTAGAGAACCTCCTCGAGCTTCTTCGGGGTGAGGTCAAGCACCTGTCCGATA
>SFHN01000299.1 GCA_004555635.1 [Eubacterium] saphenum | reverse complement strand
AGAGGCGTTCTTTGACAAGCGCGACGAAAAGAAGAAGAACACCTTCACCTATTCAATAAAGAAAGTTGATTGAGGTAAAGAGCATGAACGATTCAATTAATCTTATAGAAATTCTTAAGAATATACCCAATAATGTCAGCACGGTTGTCAGCTACATTCCTGCCGCGCTTACGGGCGTGATTGTCGTTATGGCGGAGCTTGTTCTTCTTGCCGTGGCAATTCTTGTTATCTCAAAGCTCATTCGTCTGGGCGAAAATGCTTTCGGCAAAAAAGAGACGGCGACCGAAGTCAAGACTGCTCCCGCTCCCGCAGCGGCGGCAGGAACGCCTCTCCCCGACGGTCAGTCGGCAGGCAAGCTTGACCTTGTTGATGTTGACGAGCCGACAGCCGCCGTTATTATGGCGATAGTCAGCGACCGGAGCGGAATACCGCTTAACAGACTGAATTTTAAATCCATTAAAAGAATTGAGGAATGAGCGATATGAAATATATAGTTAATCTTAACGGTAAAAATTATGAGGTCGAGGTTGAAAAGACCGAGGCTGTTATAACAAGCGTTTCAGAGGCAGTTGCAGCTCCCGCTCCCGCTCCTGCGGCGCCCGCTGCTGCTCCCGCGCCCGCCGCAGCCCCCGCTCCCGCAGCAACCGCAGGCGGCACGAATGTTGTTTCGCCCATGCCCGGCACAATCCTTGCTGTTAATAAGGCGCAGGGCGCTTCAGTCAATGCAGGCGAGGTTATTATGGTTCTCGAAGCAATGAAGATGGAAAACGAAATAGTTGCTCCCGTTGCGGGCACAATTAAGCAGCTCCTTGTTCAGAAGGGCTCAACCGTTGAAACCGATTCGGTACTTGCGGTTATCGGCTAAGGAGGACGCTTATGGATTTTCTTGAAATAATCAAAGGCGTGTGGGAAAGCTCGGGCTTTGCTTCCCTTCAGTGGCAGCAGGCTGTTATGATTCTTGTTTCATTCCTGCTTTTCTTCCTCGCCATAGTTAAAAAGTTTGAGCCTCTGCTCCTTGTTCCCATTGCTTTCGGTATGCTTCTTGCCAATCTGCCCGAGGCGGGTCTTATGGCTGACCCCGCAGGCTTAATGACAGAGCTGCCCGAGGGCGTTGAGGCCGCTCATTGGTATGAGGACGGCGTGCTCCGCCTGATTTATGCGGGCGTTAAAAGCTCGATATTCCCGTGCCTTATCTTCCTTGGAGTCGGCGCAATGACCGACTTCGGACCTCTGCTTGCAAACCCCGTCAGCCTTCTGCTCGGCGCGGCTGCTCAGCTCGGCATTTATGTTGCGTTCCTTATCGCACTTTTGCTCGGCTTTACTCCGCAGGAGGCGGCTGCAATCGGCATCATCGGCGGCGCAGACGGTCCCACGGCAATTTTGCTTACCTCAAAGCTGGCGGATCACCTGCTGGCTCCGATAGCGGTTGCCGCATATTCATACATGGCTCTTATACCGCTCATTCAGCCCCCCATTATGAAGCTTCTGACCACAGAAAAGGAAAGAAAGGTTGAGATGAAGCAGCTCCGCAAGGTCAGCAAGGTTGAGAAAATCATTTTCCCGATTGTTGTTCTTGTTATCTGTGCGCTTCTTCTTCCCTCTGCAGCTCCCCTTATCGGTATGCTTATGCTCGGCAACCTTTTCAGAGAGTGCGGAGTTACCGAAAGACTCAGCGACACGGCGCAGAACGCGCTTCCCAATATCGTTACGATTATGCTCGGTCTTACAGTCGGTGCAACGGCTGACGGAACGGAATTCCTCAAGGCAAGAACAATTCTTATCATCGTTCTCGGTCTTACGGCATTCTGCTTCTCTACGGCGGGCGGCGTTTTGCTCGGCAAGCTGCTTTATGTTATCACAGGCGGCAAGATTAATCCCCTCATCGGCGCGGCAGGCGTTTCGGCAGTTCCCATGGCTGCCCGCGTTGCTCAGGTTGAGGGCAGAAAATATAACCCCACCAACTTCCTGCTCATGCACGCTATGGGTCCGAATGTTGCGGGT
>SFHN01000298.1 GCA_004555635.1 [Eubacterium] saphenum | reverse complement strand
TTTTTCTCGAGGGCGCACGGCTTTGCTTTGACGCGGTTCAGACAGGCGTTGAAATAAGGCAGGCGTTTTTTACATCAAAGGCGCTTTGGAAATATTCCGAATACGCCGAAAAAATCATCGAAAACAGCGGCTTATGCTTTGAGATAAGCTCGGAGGTTTCGCAGAAGCTTTCGGGCACGGAAAATCCGCAGGGCGTTTTTTGTGTGTGCGCCGTTCCTAAGCAGGCGGAAATTTCCGAAATCAACCCCGACGGCAAGTATATCGCTCTTGAGAATTTGCAGGACCCTTCAAATCTCGGCGCGGTTTGCCGAAGCGCGGAGGCGCTCGGGCTTGACGGGCTGATAGTCAGCGGCGGGTGCGATGTTTATAATCCCAAGGCTCTGAGGGCTTCAATGGGCTCTCTGCTCAGGCTCCCCGTCATCTGTGCGGTAGAGCTGAGCGGGGTTATCGAAAGAGCGAACAGCTCGGGAATGCTCACTCTTGCCTCCGTTCCGCGCAGCACGGCGCAGGATATCAGAACGGTGGATATGAGCGGCGGAGTTATCTGCTGTGTGGGCAACGAGGGCTCGGGTCTTTCGGACGAAACCGTTGCCGCCTGCAAAAAGCAGGTCGTGATTCCCATGAGCGGCAGGGCGGAATCGTTCAACGCGTCCGCGGCGGCGGCAATTCTTGCGTGGGAGCTTAAAAGATGAACGGTAACACAAAATATTGGATCTGGCTTTCTCAGGCGTTGGGCTCGGCGGCAAGAGTTGATGAAATCCTTGCGGCGTTCCCCAATCCGAAAAAGCTTTTTGAGGCGGACGATGCCGAAAGAACGGTTTCGGGAGTTTTCACCCGCAGACAGCTTGAAAAGCTGAGCTCGGCAAAGCTTGCCGACGCCGAAACGGCAATCGCCCTGTGCGAAAAAAACGGCTGGCAAATCGTAACTCCCGCCGATTCCGCATATCCCGCAGGGCTTCGCAGGCTGCCGGATATGCCGCTTGTGCTCTATGTTGACGGCGACATCGGCTGTGTTGCGGGCAAGGTGCTGATAGGCGTTGTCGGAACGCGCAAGCCCTGCTTTGAAAGCACGGCGGTAGCCCGCAGAATATCGGCGGAGCTTGCAGCGGCGGGCGCTGTCGTTGTGAGCGGCGGCGCGCTCGGGATTGACAGCTCTGCCCACGAGGGAGCACTTTTTGCGGGCGGAAAAACCGTTTGCGTTATGGGCTGCGGCTTCGGCACAAATTATCTGATGGATAACGAGGCGATGAGGCGCAGCGTTAAAAAAAGCGGCGCGCTTGTGACGGAATATCCTCCGTTTTTCAGTGCGTCAAAAACAACCTTCCCCGAAAGAAACAGAATTATTTCGGGAATGAGCCACGGAGTTTTGGTGGTTGAAGCGGGCGAAAAAAGCGGCTCGCTGATAACCGCAAAGAGGGCAAACGAGCAGGGGCGCGAGGTTTTCGCAATTCCCGGCAGCGTTTTGTCGAGCGCATACACAGGCACAAACAATCTGATAAGAGACGGCGCAAGAGCAGTTACCTGCGCGCGGGATATTCTTTCCGTGTTTGCCGCAATGTATCCGGACAGGATAGATTTTAAGGCGATTGAGCAGGCGCAGGCGCAAGTGCCGCAGGAGCCGACCGAGGAGAAAAAGGCTCCGGTAAAAAAAGAAGCGGGAGAGGGTCTCGGAGCGGACGCGGCGGCGGTTTACGGAGTTTTCGGAATTGAACCGCTCCACCCCGATGAAATCTGCGCCATGAGCGGTCTGCCGCTGCCGAAGGTCATATCCGCGCTCATGCAGCTTGAAATAGCGGGAGTGATAGAGCAGACGGACGGAAAGAATTACGCCGTCTGCGGTTAAAATAAAATTACACAGGAGATTAATCAATGTCAAAACTTGTTATAGTTGAGTCCCCGGCAAAGGCCAACACAATAAAAAAATATCTCGGCAAGGACTATGATGTTGTTGCTTCAAAAGGGCATATAAGAGATTTACCTGCCGCAAAGCTCAGCGTTGATGTAAAGAA
>SFHN01000297.1 GCA_004555635.1 [Eubacterium] saphenum | reverse complement strand
GATTGCGTACAAGGGCGGAAGAATGAAAAAAGATTGCCACGTCGCTTCGCTCCTCGCAATGACAAAAAGGGTACCCACCCATGTCATTGCGAGACGCCTGCGCCGTGGCAATCTCGTGCAGTCATACCGATTGTGTACAAGGGCGGAAGAATGAAAAAAGATTGCCACGTCGCTTCGCTCCTCGCAATGACAAATAAGGTATCCTCTCATGTCATTGCGAGACGCCTGCGCCGTGGCAATCTCGTGCAGTCATACCGATTGTGTACAAGGGTGGAAGAATGAAAAAAGATTGCCGCGTCGCTTCGCTCCTCGCAATGACAAAAAGGAAACCTTCCCATGTCATTGACGCAGCGTGTTGCGGTCTGCAATGATCAGCAGAAGCGCGGATTACCGCATTCTTTCAGCCTCCTCCGGCAAGGCTGCGAGGGATTTTTTTAGCAGGGTACGGTATTCTTCTACCGCACTTTTGGGGAATACTATGGTTGCTCTGCCGCCGAAGCTTGCGACCCATGCCAAAAAATTCGGAGAGACGGAGATGCTTGCCGTTATGGTAAAATGTCCCTCTCCGTCGGGAATCAGCATCGTATCCTCCCCAAAACGGTCGAGGACGACGCCCGCCAAAGCGTTTTCAAAGCGCAGCTTGACCCGCTTGCTGCTGCCGCGATACATGCCGAATACCTCCTTGGCATAGCTTGCGGGATTGAAATTGCGCATTTCCTCGGTCATCACACGCTTTTGACCGGTCAATTGAATATTCTCCATCTTATCCACGCGATAATGCGTCAGACCGTGCCTGCTCCCGTGGGCAACAAGATAGTAATTCTCGTCGTCCCACACGAGAGCGCAGGGACTTGCGGTGTAAATGCCCGCGCGGAAATGCTTTTGTTTATCCACGCCGCGATCAAAGTAGCGGAAGGTGATCTGACTGTCTGCACCGATCGCCTCGTGCAAAAGGTCGATGTTGGCATAGCTTTTCTCGTTGCTGCTCATTAGCCGCCCGGATAAAACAATCTGACGGCGTAAAAGCTCTGAGCCTTGTGTGGTGGACAGGGCAGCCAGCTTGCGGATCAGCGTCGCGGACTGCTTCTGTGTCAGAAATTTCGACGACAGCACCGCATCAACCAACAGCTTCAGCTCCGCCGGCGCAAAATCCCGCTGCGCGACATAATAGCCCGAGGGCTTGCCGCGCCGATAAAGAATGTCCGTGCCATAGTCGTTGAGGGTGCGGATGTCATCATAGATGCTCTTGCGCTCGGCATGAATATCCTTGCTCGCAAGATAGTCGATCAGCTCCTGCACGCCCGCAGGATGCGCCTCGTCGGTGTTCTGCCGCAGATAATCGCGCAGATACAGCAGCTTCAGCTTTTGCCTTTCACTCTTTGCCATAAAACCGCTTCTTTCCTTTTTTCTTAAGATACCATAAAGCAGCGTAGAAAAGCAAGAGGATGACGTTATTTTCCGCTCTTGACGATTTTGCGGATTCGTGGTATGCTATAACAAACTGCGGAAAGGAGAACTATACTCCGCATGAAGCTGCATCGCAATGAGCATTATTTCAAATGGGGTTTAACGGCGTTCCTCGTCTTTGTCGCCTGTGCCCTCTTTTGGATCGTGTTTTCCAATCTGAAGGGGTTTTATGAGCTGATCCTTGACTTTTTTGATATCATCTCTCCCATCCTCTTCGGCTGCCTGTTCGCTTATTTGATGAATCCGGTGATGAAGCGGACGCAGCACCTTTTGGAGAAGCTTCTCAAAAAAACAAAGCTCTCTGACGGAAAACAGTCGGTCTTGGCGAAGACCGGCGGCGTGATCGCCTCGGTGATTGTGCTCCTGTTTGCGTTTTATGCGTTGGTCGCTTTGATCGTGCCGAATATCGTGAGCAGCTTGGAAGAACTGCTGCAAGCCAGCAAGTTAGAGGGCTACTATAACCGCGTCAATACATGGGTGAATGAGGTTTTTGAAGGCTCCCGCTTTGAAGCGTGGTTCCATAGGGCGCTCGACAGCGTATTGCAGTTTCTT
>SFHN01000296.1 GCA_004555635.1 [Eubacterium] saphenum | reverse complement strand
GCCAAGTACGACCATAACTTTGGCGCTGTTGAGGGCGGCGAAGATGTACGGCTCATATTCTGTCCCAAGCTTGTCTTCCAGCGTGATGCGCGAAAAGAAGACCTTGAAGCCCTCTTGTGTCAGCTGGTGATAGAGGTCGTTTGCCAGCACAGAATCCATTGTCCGCCGCCCGTTATCGTCGGTTTCTTTGTAGCAAATAAATACGTCAAACGGCTTTTCCCGCTCGGAAATCGCCAGGTATCCCTTTTGAATGGCTTCAATCGCTTTTGCTTCCACGATGTAGACAGACTTCTGCTCCTCATCGGCGTTCTGAAGCGCGGACAGGTAGTCAGCATCCTCCAAGATCGAGCCGAATCGCACGCGGTTGATCGTCGGCACGCGCTTATGGCTTGCCGGATCCTCAACATATTCGATTCCGTAACGGCAAAGCACCAAAGACCAGTACGCCTCCGCGTCGTTTGGCGCAAGCGAGACGATCTGCTCGTAAACAGCCGCAGCCTTGTCGAAGTCGTTCCCCCGGCGCAGCAGCTCCGCACGCTCGTAGAGCCCGGCGACACGCTCACTGTCCAGCCGCGGCAATGTCTGCCGCGTGCCGCAGTATTGGCAGACGGCAACTGATTGCTTCGCGTCGATCTCCATCGTCCCGCCGCACATTTTGCATTTTAAAATTGACATGCTTATACCCTCGTTTCCATAATAGGCTTAGAGAATAGAAAGCGGCATTTATGTCGATGGCTCTCCAAAACGCATCATGTTTGCTTTGCTATGATTAGTAGCAAATAATTTTGTTACTTGTGTATTTCTAATCTCTATCATTACCACTTTCCGTTTCGCGAATAATCAATTTGCCCATTTTCGTCATAAAAGAATCGTATCCCGCTCTGATGGTCATCTTTTGAATAAAGTTTCCCATTCACATAGTGGTAAATATGAAACCACCGACCATCACCAAAGTAGTAAGTCGCCGTTACTAACTGACCAGAAGCATCATATTCGTTTATATAATAGCCAAGAATTTTGCCTTCTGTATTATACTGTGTTCCCTGTGTGACCGCTCCGTTTGCGTTGTACTCATAAATCGTATATGTCCCGTCACCACCATCGACCCGCTTGACGTTTGGGCCAAGGTTTGTCGTTGCAGGTGCTGTGTTTATAGCAGCTACGGCTGCCTGTGCATCCAATCGTTTCTGGCATTCTTCGGCCTTCGCCTGTGCGTCGGAATACTCGCCGAGTGCTTCAAAGGCCGCCTTTGCGTCGGCGTATTTCTTTTCTTCGAGGAGTTTTTCTGCTGCTGCATATGCTTCCTTATTTGCTGCCTCTTCCTCGGTGGCCTGCTTTGCTGCTTCCGCCTCCGCAGTGCGGTCGGATGCATCGGCGTAATCGCCAAGGGCTGTGAACGCTTCGATAGCAGCGTCGTAATTTCCAACGGCCAGCAGCTTTTCGGCGGTTTCATAGGCAGCCCGGTTTTCGGCCTCCTGTTCTGCTTCCTGCTTTTGCTGCTTTGCGGCGGTCACCTGCGCCGCGGAATCCGAGTAATCGCCAAGCGCTGTAAAAGCGGCGATGGCCTCGTCAAATTTATCATCCTTCAGCAGTTTCTGCGCAGCTGTATAGTCCTCCGCGTTCTGCTGCTCGGTCAGCGAAGCTTCCGCTTCGGCGCGGTAGGTCTCTGAATCCTTGTATCCGTCCAGCGCAGAAAATGCCTCCGCCGCCTGCGCATACTCCCCCGCCGAAAGCATCGCCTGCGCCGATTCGTAGGCGCGGTTCTTTTTGACGTTTCCGGCAATCAGCGCCCCCGCAATCGCAATTACGACAATCGCCGCCGCTGCAACCGGAAGCAGCTTCTTGTTTCCCTTCTTTTCCTGCTGGTCAGATTCTTCTGTGGGCTTGGCGTAGCTCTCCAATTCTTCTTTCAAGCATAGCGCAGCGCCAGCCGGTATGTATTGTTTTTCGCCAGCGCAGCGGCGTGCTTTCGCAGGTCGGCCCGGTCGCTGACCTGCAGCTCCGCCATGAGCTTGCAGACATACGCCTGCGCGTTTTCCGGTTCCTGATCGAGAATGCGCTCACAGTAGCTCTCTGCGTTCTTCCACTCGCGGTTCTCCAAGAACAGGGACGCGCGGCGCAGCAGGGGAGATGTGGTATTTGCCGCACCTGCAACGGCTTCTGCGCCGAGAATTTTTTTGATCCCGCGGATCAGGTCCTGCATGAACCCAAGCCGCGACATGTCGAGCGCCTGCAAGTGCGAAAATTCCTCCGGCAGATCATACGGGTTCATGTCCCGATACGCCGGAATCAGAATCTTCTGTTCTCCGTTCTTGATGAGTGCCAGAAAGCGCGACCATTCGTTGCGCACCCAGACGGCAGAGAAATATTCCGGCCTGGTGCCAAGTACGACCATAACTTTGGCGCTGTTGAGGGCGGCGAAGATGTACGGCTCATATTCTGTCCCAAGCTTGTCTTCCAGCGTGATGCGCGAAAAGAA
>SFHN01000295.1 GCA_004555635.1 [Eubacterium] saphenum | reverse complement strand
TCGTCAACATCGGTGAAGTTCTGAACATAAAGCACCTTGTACCCACGGAACTCGAGGTATCTTCTCAACGTGTCGAATACGCACAGCGCACGCGCGTTTCCTATGTGTATAAGGTTGTAAACCGTAGGTCCGCAGGCGTAGATTTTAACTGTTCCCTCGGTTATGGGCTTAAGCTCCTCTTTCTTTCTGGTCATCGTGTTGTAAATCTGCATTTCATTTGTCCTCCTTTAGTGTTTTTATTTCATCTTTAAGCTGTTCGATTTGCTCGTTAAGTCTGTCTATATACATTCGGTGTTCGCAAAGAAGCTGCGAAACTGGGTCGGGAATGTGTATCTGGTCAAGGTCACCGTTGCCGATGCGTATTCCGTCGCGCTTAACAACCCTTGCGGGAACACCCACCGCAGTACAGTTCGGCGGAACCTCCTCGAGAACAACCGCATTCGCTGCGATTTTGGAGTTGTCGCCGATTTTGAACGGACCTAGAACCCTTGCGCCCGCTCCGACCATAACGTTGTTTCCGAGTGTAGGATGGCGCTTTCCGATGTCCTTTCCCGTACCGCCGAGCGTTACGTTTTGATACAGGGTACAGTAGTCGCCGATTTCCGTCGTTTCGCCGATAACAACACCCGAGCCGTGGTCGATGAAAAGCCCCTTTCCGATTTTCGCACCGGGGTGGATTTCAATGCCAGTTTTCGCGCGTGAGCGCTGGGAAATGTACCGCGCAATAAAGTACATCTTATGCTCATAAAACCAGTGAGCGCGCCGATAGCTCCTTACCGCCTTGTATGACGGATAGAGGAAGATAACCTCCCACGCAGAGCGTACAGCAGGGTCACGCGCCTTGATAGACTCGATTTCTTCCCTAAGTCTGTCAAACATAGTGTAAACCTCCGTTCGGAATTTTCTGCCGCGGCGGTATATAAAAAAACTCCGCGCCGCACGGCGCGAAGGCGTAGATATACGCGGTTCCACTTCGCTTCAGGCAAAACTGCCCCTCAAACTCCTTAACGCGGAAAACGGACGGGTATACTGCGCAAAACTGCCTTCCCCCCATCGGCTGACAGCCGCACTTTCACCGCTCCCGTTTGCCGCGCTCGCACCATTGCGCAGCTCTCTGTATAACAAAGATATCGGCTACTCTGACTGTTTCAAAGCCTTTGTGAATATTACTATATATTATATACTACTTTTCGGGATTTTTCAAGTGGTAAACCGCAAAATATATGGATTTCACAAAAAAATCAGAACAAAAGCACATAAGCTAGCGCTAGAATAAGCTTTTTATCGGCGTTTTCGTTCAATAAAAGCAGAATAACCACCGCAAGAAGCATCGAGTCTTTGTCGCTAAGCAGCCCGCCAAATATATCGGATATAGGATTGCTTTGCGAAAACTGCCTTGAACAGGGCTTATGATTCCCCCTTTCGCGCAGGGCAGCGCCTTTTTCAGCATTCCTGCGGCAGCTTTCACATCTGCAATGCGCTCTTTGAACGTGGCTTTCCGTTTTTTCGCAGCAGCAATCATCTTTCCCAAAAGAAACGTCGGCGCTTTCACAGCACTTGTTTCGACGGTCATTTTCGCTTTCAGTCTTACGGTAGGGCGCAGTTTCTTGTCGATTGCGTTCGGCGCACCTGTATTGCTGCAAATCGGAGACGTAGCTGTCGCTGCAGGCTGGCGGAGGAACGGAGCATTCGGCGTTGTGAGCGGTAATTTCCTCGTTGTGCTTCTGAACAGCGTTGTATAGTGACGTTGTGTCAGCATTCCATACCATTTCCTCGCCTCCTTGTATCGAAAACACGCTATTATTGCTATAAATTCTTACGTGTTCGGCTTGACAGTATCTAGTTAGCTGATTGCTCTTGACATTGTGTCAGTAAATCTCACTAAATCAGCTTTCCGAAAATACCGCTCTCTTTGAGTATCGGCAGCAGAGCAAGCAGCTTCAGAATTTTCACAGCCGAGTCGATTTTTGTTCTGTTTTCATCGCGCAGCAATGGCTTCAGCGCAAGCAGAAACCGCTCGTT
>SFHN01000294.1 GCA_004555635.1 [Eubacterium] saphenum | reverse complement strand
AATTATCACCGCGATAAGCAGCAGCTTTTTGACCGATGAAAACGAATCCAGCCAGCGCAGAAATCCCACCTTGCCGTCGAATTTGCCGATTATAGTTTCGGGGGCTACCGTGACCCTGTCGTTTATGGGATTTGCGTCGCCTTTTGTGACAAAGCTTCCGTCATCAAGCACGCTCACTATCCTGTGAGTATTCGGTTTGCCGTAGATAGCGCTGTCCATTGAATAAAAGCATATCACATCGCCCTCTTGCAAGTTTTCAGGCTCTGTCTGCTTCAGAATTATGTAATCTCCGACATGGATAGACGGCTCCATACTGCCCGTAACTACCTTAACCACGCTTACGCCGAAAACGCTTGCCACTTCACCGCGCAAATTGCACGCCATAATATATACCGTCAGCACTGCAAGCGCAGCAAATGCAGCGGTCAGAAGTATCCTTACCGCCTTTCCTGCCGCCCTTTTCGCCCCGCCTCTGTTTGGAGTCATTTGCCTGTTTCCTTTCTTTAAGAAGCGCTGTATACCTCAAAGATTATCGGTTCTAAGCTATGCCGTCAATACTCTTTCTTTATTTTCCTGATAATCTTTTGTATCGGGCTTACATGGTATTTTCTGAAAATCTCGCGCATCTGCTTGGTATAAGCTCTCTGCTCCCACGGGTCGCGCTGAATAGGCATCTCTTTCGGCATAACGTATTCTTTCTTCTTCTTTTTGCCGAAAATGCGTTTGCACAGCTTCTTAACTTTCTGCGGGAAGGACGGGATATACTTTTCATAAAGAACCTGCATCTCCGCCATTTCCTTCCTATCGCGCTCTGCCTGAAGCTTTGCGTTATGCTCCGCCGAGATACGCTCTATCAGCATCGGGTTGTCGGAGTCGCCCTCTCTGATGACAACGCCGTCTTTTCTTGCAAGAGAAATCAAGCGGCGTATTCCGCGCTTGACAACGTAAAAAGGCTTTCTTGAATATTCTGCGTATATTTCGGAAAAGTCCTTGCTTTCAATCTGCTCGCGCATTGCTTTGAGCTTCTGCGCACGCAGGCTCTCTCTTTCCTCGCGCTCAAGCCGCTTCTTTTCTTCCTCTGCTTTTTGGGCAGCTCTTTCGGCTTCAAGCTTCTCGCGCTCTTCGCCCATAAGCTGGCTAAGCTCGGCACGCTCTGCTTCCTGTCTTTCTCTTTCCTCCTGCTCGGCGCGTTCACGCTCGATACGCTCCCGCTCAAGGCGTTCCTGCTCTTCGCGTTCAATACGCTCGCGCTCAATGCGCTCCTTCTCAAGCCGCTCGCGCTCAAGACGCTCCTGCTCCTCGCGTTCAGCCTGCTCCTGTGCAAGGCGCCGCTCTTCTTCAAGCCGCCTTTCTTCCTCCAGCCTGCGCTGTTCTTCTTCCTGCCTTTTGCGCTCTCTTGCCTCAGCTTCAAGGCGTTTCTGCTCCTCGGCTCTGAAATACTCGGTTTCTATTTTGATGATTTCGTCTATTTCGGAAAGAATTTCGTCAGCGTCGGGCGGAAGCTCCATACGGCAGGAATAATCCTCCGTATAAGGCTCGCCTGCTGCCCTGCCAACGGCAAGGTCGTACTCGTCGGTGCTGATATCGTCCAGCCTTCGCACGATTTTGGGAGAAGCTACCCTGCTGCTTCTTGATTTAAGAACGTCTGCCTGCCTTGCGCCGTCCTGCGTGTAGGCTCTAAACAGCAGCAGATTAAGCGCTGCCAAATCGTAAAGGTCCTCGGTGTATCTCTGCTCGGGTTTCTTGGCTTCGTCGGCAACATTTATTTCATAGCCGACCTTGTCGTAGCTCTCAACAAACTGCCACAGCACAAGGCAGGCTTTGAGGTCGACATTTTTCAAAATCGCATTCGTTCTCATCACAGGAGGACGGATATAATTCGTTCCCATCTGCTGACAGAACGGTGACGCCTTGTAGCTCTCGATTATCTTACGGAGCTTTTCAACCCTGTCCCACATCGTCGTGCCGTTTTCGTCCACAGTATCAAGTGGGTCTACCGTTTCCAGCTTTAGGCTAAGCTTCATT
>SFHN01000293.1 GCA_004555635.1 [Eubacterium] saphenum | reverse complement strand
TGGAAAAAACCGTCACTTTTTATTTTACCCTATATTGAGCAATTTTTCAAGCCCTTTTTTCAAAAAAACGAAAAAATTTGTCCTGTTTTCACATTTTTGCGGGGCATTGCTTACACTTTCTGTAAAAATGGTCAATCCTTATCTGCGCTAAGGATATTATCGAGCGCGATTAGCCCGAGCATATAGCTGAATTTGCCAAAGCCTGCGATGCTTCCCTTGCAGACGGGGGCTATTACGCTTGTTTTGCGGAACTCGTCGCGGCTGTTTACGTTCGACAGATGAACCTCGATAACGGGAATGCGTATCGCGGCAATCGCGTCGCGGATAGCGTAGCTGTAATGGGTATACGCGCCCGCGTTAAGCACAACGCCCGCGCAGTCCATACGCGCCTCGTGAAGCCTGTCGATAATGCCGCCCTCGCTGTTTGACTGGAAAAACGTCATCTCATAGCCCATCGCTTTGCCCTTGGACAGAAGCTCGTCGTTTATCGACTGCATTGTATCTCCGCCGTAAATCGCAGGCTCGCGCTCTCCCAGCAGGTTAAGGTTTGGTCCGTTTAAGACAAGAATTTTCATAACGTCCTCCGTGTTCTCCTTAAAGGCTGTCGTAGTACCGTTTCATTTCGGCGGCATCCTCCGCCTGTGTACCTGCGCTTTCGCAGATAACCGAGCAGCTAAGCCCGCGTGCGTGAAGCTCCTCGACCAGCGGCTCGTACTGCGGCCCGAAAACGCTGTCCTCAAACGTGAGGTGGCGCTTTTCTCCGCCTGCGGTATACTCGATTTTGCTGAAGTGAATATGCATACGGGACAGCCTGTCGTGTCCGAGCTTGTTTTCGATAAGGTCAAGCATTTGCGCGTAGTCCCCGCGCGAGGTTATCCCGCCGAGCGTCCGCGCGTTAAGGTGCCCGAAATCTACCGTCGGCAGAAAGCGCTCGTCAATCGTGCAAAGCTCAAGAACTTCTTCAAGCGTACCGAGCTGGTTTATCTTGCCCATCGTTTCGGGGCAGATGATGATATCGGAAAGCCCCGCGTCGTCAAGCGCTTTCTGCGAGCGCGAAAGCGTGTCCTTGGCGAGAGAAAGCGCCTCGGCGCGCGCCATTCCCGAGCAGCTTCCCGAATGAACGACTACCTTCTCCGCGCCGACGGATTTTGCCGCCCTCGCCGAATCAAGAATGTAATCTACGCTTTTAAGGCGGGTTTCCTCCGTCACGGACGACAGCGAAATGAAATACGGCGCGTGAAGCGTAACGCAGATTCCGTGCTCCCTTGCAAGAGAAGGCAGAAGCCTAGGCGTTTTCTCGCTTATACGAACTCCCCTGCCGCACTCGATTTCGTAGCCGTTTAGCCCCATACTTTTGAGGTATTCGGGCAAATCCTCGGGGAACTTTCTCTTGCCCCACGACGTCGAATTTCCGCCGGGGCCGAATGTAACAGCCATCTATTTCAACTCCAGTTTTGAATAATCTCGGTGAAAAACAACGCTCTCAAGCTTGCGTTTCAGGCGGAACGTCCACGTCTTTTCGAGGTGAAACGGCTCAACCAGCACGGTTCTGACGCCCTTCAGGTTTCCGCCCATAACATCGGTGAAAATCTGGTCGCCGACCACAAGCGTATGCTCCCTGTCGCTTCCCATCGCCTTCATCGCGCGGGATATACCGAAGGTCAGCGGCTTTGCGCCGTTCGCGGTGAACTCCAGCCCCAGCTTTGCCGCAAGCGGGGCGACGCGCTTGTTCGTGTTGTTTGACACTACGCGCATCTTAATCCCGAGCGAGCGCATTTTGTCGAGCCAATCGGTAACGCCCTCCTCTGCGGCGGGGTTTCCGTGCATCGACAGCGTGTTGTCGAGGTCAAGCACCAGCGCGCTCACGTCGTTTTTTCTGAGAAACTCCTCGTCAATCTGCAAAACGGACTTCAGCCAGAATGTGGGCTTAAAAAGCATCGTTACCTCCATAAACAATTAAACCGGACAGAAATCTGCCCGGTCCAACCGTCTGATTTTTAAGCTCTGTAATATCAGAACTTACGCT
>SFHN01000022.1 GCA_004555635.1 [Eubacterium] saphenum | reverse complement strand
GGCAGTTCTTGCTCGCTAATGCAAATCAATATGGCGCCCGCCTTTCCTCGCATGGGGGGGCGGGCGCTTTTCCGATAACGCGGCGGGGGACACCAAAGCAATATCGGAAAGCAGAAAAGACCTATCCTGACAAGAGGTGAAACGATTTGGCTGAGTACTCCTACCTTGCGGCGAAGCCTGACGGAAAAACCGTCAAGGGCACGCTTGTTGCAGGCTCGCCCGATATGCTAAAGGACAATCTCAGACGTCAGCAACTTTATCTGCTGGAGTATGACGAGATAAAAAAGGCCGGCGGCAAGCGCTTAAAAGCAACGCAGCTTGCGGATTTCTGCCGCGAGCTTTCGTCGATGCTTGGCACGGGCGTTTCGCTTGTCCGCGCGATGCAGATAATAATGAATCGCGACCTTTCTCCGGCTATGAAAACAACCTTCACCGCACTTAATCAGCAGATTAAGCGCGGCATTGCGCTGTCCGAAGCTATGGAGATGCAGGACGAGGTTTTCCCCGAGCTGCTTATCAGTATGGTGAAAGCGGGCGAGGCTAACGGAAAGCTTGACGAGGCGCTGAAAAAGATGGCTTCCCACTACGAGGCGGAGCACCGCACAAATCAGGACATAAAGGGCGCGATGACCTATCCGATTATCCTAATCGTAATTACGATTCTGGTAATTATCGCGGTATTCACGTTCATATTCCCGCGGCTTATGACGGTTTTCGGGGATATGGAGCTTCCCGCGATAACGCAGGTTATGATGGGGATAAGCAACTTCCTGACACAGCAGTGGTTTATGGCAATTGTCATAGTGCTTGCTGTCGGTATTGCAATCTATTGGATAACCCGCCTTGAAAAAGTGAAGTACGGCTGGGATAAGTTTATAGTAAAGCTTCCGAAAATCGGTCCGCTTTTGAAGATAATCTACACCGCGCGCTTTGCGAGAACCTTTTCCTCGCTATATTCGGGCGGACTTACAATACTGAACGCGCTTCAGATTTCAAAGGACACTATCGGCAACCGATATATCGCGGGTCAGTTTGACGGGGTAATCCGAATGGTACGTCAGGGCACAAGCCTTTCCGAAGCGCTTGCCGCGGTAGACGGCTTTGACGTAAAGCTGACGGAAACGATAGCCGTCGGCGAGGAAACGGGACGCGTAGACGAGCTGCTTTTAAGCATTGCGGACAGCTTCGACTACGAATCGTCAATGGCGATAAAGAAGCTTGTTAAGCTAATCGAGCCGATTATGATACTGATAATGGCGCTGGTTATCCTTACGGTTATGCTGTCGGTAATGCTGCCGATATACGAACTGTACGGCAATATCGACCAAACGGAAATATAAGGGAAGGAAACGAACTATGACCTCCGTATATATATCAAACGAGAATATTCAGGTTGTTATCGGTAAAAAGAGCGGCAGCAAGCTTACCATAAAGAAAGCCGTTTCCGAAGCGGTTGCCGAGGGCAGCATAATCGGCGGCGTAATAACCGACGAAGCGGCGCTGAAATCGCAGCTTGTGCAGATGTGGCAGGCATACAAGCTGCCGAAAAGCGGCATTCGCCTTGTAATCGAAAGCAGCTCTGTGGATATGAAAACCGTAACCGTCCCGAACGTGTCAAACAGCACATATATGACAAAGCTAATAAGCGAATCGCTCCCCGACCCGAACGGCGAGGAGGTCGTTTACGACTACAAGCCGCTGTTCCGCGCGCCCGATGGGTTAATAACGGTGCTTGGCTGTATGGCGGAGCGCAGCTTTGTGCAGAGCTACATTGACCTGTTTTCGGGTGCAAAGCTTTCGCTCCGGTCGATTGACCTTGCGGTATGCGGGCAGATACGCCTAGCGCAGTTCTGCAAGTCACTCAGCGAGCGGACGTATATCGTTGCGGTAATGGACCACAACACCGTGTCGCAGTTTTTGTTCACAAACGGCAGCTACCGCTTCTCAAACAGAACGCGTATCCTGTTCAACCGCGACACCCCCGAAATGGCGGACGAAATCGCGAAGATGATTTCCTCGCTCGTTCAGTTCAACAAGTCGGAGAAAAGCGGCGCGGAGATTACCGACGTGTATTTCTGCGGCTTTTCCTCGCAGGAGATAAACACCGCTGCGCTTATGCTTGACAGCACTATGAACCTGGAAACGCTCCCTGATATGCCGGAGATAGTTTATCCCGGGGGCAAAAAATCGTGGCTTTCGGAATATGTGTTTGCCGCGGCAAATCTGATTTGACGGGGGGAGATAAACGGTGGAAAATGTTAAAAAGGGCAGCACCGAAAAGCCTGTTAAGGTGCAGAAGCCTTCGCCAATAAAGCAGCACGAAATCAACCTCGTCGCCGCGCTTAATGCTGCGAAGCAGAGCGATAAGCGTGCGCAGAAAAGCGGCAGACCCGGCGCGCTTGTGTACGTCTTGGCGGCGCTTGCGGTGCTCGGAATGGCGGGCGCGTATGCCGGCTTTTATCTTCAGCGCGAGGAGCTTGCCTACGAAAACGAGGAGCTGGAGATGTCCATTTTTATGCAGCGGGACACGCTTCTTGAGGCAGAACAGCAGCGGCTTAAAAAGGACTATCTCACGAAGCTTGAGAACAGCACCCGCGAGGAGCTTTCTCCGCTTTCCGAAGCGCTTTCGCAGTACGGCTATTACGAGGCGGATATCTTTGACAAGATAAAGGGCTGCTTTGACGGAAAGATAAACCTCGAAAGCTTTGAGATGAAAAACGGGCTTATTACGCTGGAGCTTACGGCAAGCGAGCCGCTTGACTGCGCGCAGTATGTACAGCGCCTGCGCAAAACGGAGATGTTTGATGTGATAGAATACTCTGGCTTTGACGCGGGTATGGAGGACGGCAGCGCTTCCTATCAGATAACCTGTCATCTGGCAGGCTCTCCCGTGGAAGGGGGCGTGGACTGATGGCAAAGATGAATAAAAAGCAGAAAACGCAGTTAATTTTCTTAGCGGTTTTGTCTGTCGTTCTGGTTCTCGTTATCTATTGGCAGTACCTGTTAAGCCCGATAATGAAAGAGTGCGACGAGCTGTCCTCGTCAATCGAGGAAAACGAAATTCAGCTTATGAACACGATGATGACAATCGGAGATATGAGCGTTGATATTGATGAAAACGAGGCGCTTCTGAAGTCCATTGCGGAGCAGACAGCAGACCTCTATCCGATAATAAACACCGACGACGCGGATATCATAATCCTGAAGTACATTTCGGACTGCGGGCTTAGCGCAAGCACGCTTGCTATCGCTTCGAGCGAACCGTCAGCAGCGGGCACGGGTATTTTTACGATTAACGCGGAGTACGGCGTTTCGGGCAGCTATAAGCAGCTTCGCGCGCTCATCGAGAATCTTAACACCGAGCCTGCGATATGCATAACCGGTATCGCCGCGACGGCAGAGGGTAAGCAGACCGAGGTGCTGGAGATTACTCACGACGGTCCCGCAACGATAACGCAGGAAGAGCCTGCAAGCGAGGAAGATATGGACGTTGTCATTTCGATAAGCCTGTATATGTACGAAGCGCCTGTTATCCCCGAATATTTCAAGCCCGAAGCAAAGGACGATGACGCCGAAGACGAATTGTTTTCACCTGACGCGTATTTATAAAGTGAAGCCTTAATCGTATCGGTAAGAGGAGGTGTGGCTGTGAAAAAGCTTCTTAGCAACAAGGGTTCGGCGCTCGTCTGGGCGGTGTGCTCGATGATGGTTCTGACGCTGATTGTCGCAGGCATACTTACCCTCGGGCTGGATTACTACAAGCGCTCACTCGATACCGCAGTAGAGCAGCGCGTAAAGCTTCTCGCGCAGTCGGGAGCAAACTATGCGGTTGACCGAATGACGGGAGATTTGTCCTATATAAGTGAGGTTGACGTCGGCGTCTGGATGAATATTGACGGAAAAATCTACGATTACATCGTCGAGGAAGCGAAGCTTTCAGGCGGCAAGCCAAAGCTGCACAAAAACGTGAACGTCGACCCTGTAAAGGTGTATTTTGATGGGTCGGTGCCGCAGGCGCTGGAAAAGTGGCTGAAAAGTCACCGCAACGAGGGCGAATACGAAATAGTAGGCTCTGACGCGTGGATTTACGACGAAACAAACGCGCTTAGCAGGGGCGAAAAGGAGCAGATAAAAAGCTCGCTTAAAGGTGGAAGCTATGCCGAGCTTTATTTCTCCGTGCAAAAGGCGAACACCTCCGATGATATGGACACCGAGTCGTTTTTCGTAAAGGTGACTTCGGTCGCTTCCTCGGGAGATTACACGGCGCAGTGCTGCGCAAACTTTGTCGGAATGGCTTTCAGGGATACAAATCCCGATACGGGAGAGAGGGAGGTGACCTGCGCGTGGGAGTTTCTCGGCTTTTCGGAAACCTGAAGAAGCTGCTGTCAAAAAAAGCGTCAACGCTTGTGGAAACGCTGGTTGCGATGGTGCTTATCGGGATAGTCGGTATGATGCTTGCGTCGGGACTTATGACGGCGCTGAGGCTTTACACTATGGGCAAAGAAATCCGCACAGCCGCCGAGCAGGCGCGGAGCGTGCTTTATCAGCATACGTCCGGTGCAACCGCTGACGGCGTTGCCGAGAACACCGAATGTTACGGGGAGTTCTTCGTGCGGGAGGACGGAAAGATAACCTGCCTTACCTATTCAGTGGGCGATTTGGACGAGGCAGGAAGGTATAACGCCGAGTTTGTCTACTACCCCTCGGCAGAGGCAGCGTCTTAAAAAACTGACCCGAAAGGAGGCGGCGCGATGAAAAGGATAGCGGGAAACAAGGGCTTTACTATGGTAGAGCTTATGATAAGCCTTTTGCTGTTTCTTATTATTGCGGGAGCTGCTGCCTCTATTGTGCTTGTCAGCTTTAATCTCTACACCCGAAGCGCGGTGAGAAACTCCGCGCAGCTAAAGGGCGACGAGATTTTTGAAACGATAGAAAACCGCCTGACCTATGCGATTGACCTTGTCGTGACAAACGATGAAGCGGCGGCGGGCGCAGAAAGCGGCGCGTTTTGCATCTACATACCGCAGTACGGCGACAGGGTGCGTATCGGAAATCAGGTGCCGCCGAACTCCGACCTTGTGGCGCCTGACGAGCTTGTCGGGCTTACGGTGCGCGTTGATATTGAGCAGGGCAAAGCGGACGACCTTATCGTGCTGTCTGTTGAGATATACAGCGAGGATGAGCCGACAGGTACTCCCGTTTATTCGCGCAGCGGCACTGTAAGGCTTATGAACGCGGCGAACGCGAGCATATCAAAGGGCTGCGCCGTCCCTTTAATCACCACAAATTTAACGAAGGATATGTATATAGTATTCGTAGAGATAGGGTAAAGGAGAGAAATGTCCTATGGCAATAAAGAATGTTCCGATAGGCGCCGTGCTCAAGGAGTACGGATACATAACAGAGGAACAGATAGGCGAGGCGCTCGCGTTCCAGAAAACCGACGAGGGAAAGGGCAAGCGACTTGGCGACCTGCTGCTAGAGCTTGGCTTTGTCACCGAAATGCAGGTTCTTGAAGCGCTCGGAAAGAAGCTTGAGCTTCCGCTGATAAATCTCGAGGACGTTGACGTTGACGAAAAGGCTGTCGCAAAAATCCCGAGGAACATTCTCGAAAAGTACTCGGTTCTTCCGATAAAAGAGGAAAACGGCAGACTTACGCTTGCGATGTGCGATCCGCTCGACTTTTACGCGCAGGAGGATATCAAGCAGATTGCGAATATGCCGCTTGAGATTGTTCTGTGCAACCGAAAGTCCATCGACAGCGCGATAGATTTCCACTACGCCGAAATCGCCGCGAAAAAGGCGACCGAGCAGGCAAAGGTAACCGATGTCGAGCTTGAAATGTTGGCGCAGCAGAACGCCGAGGACGAGGATACCGACGCGCCCGCAATACGCCTTATAAACACGCTTTTAGCGCGCGGATACAGCACGAACGTTTCGGATATCCATATCGAGCCGTTTGAAACGCACACGATGATTCGTATGCGAATTGACGGACTTATGGTGGAGTACGCGACGATAGCGCGCTCAATGCACAGCTCGCTTGTCGCGCGTGTAAAGATTATGGGCAACCTCGATATCGCCGAGCGCAGAATGCCGCAGGACGGCAACTTCCGCGCGATAATCGACGGGTTTGACATAAGCATTCGTGTGTCGGTTATCCCAACGGTTTACGGCGAGAAGGTTGTAATGCGCTACCTGTCCTCCGATACCGCGATTGATAAGATGGGACACTTTGGAATGGAGCCTGCCGCATACGAAAAGGTTCTGAAGATGATAAACGCGCCCAACGGTATGGTTTATATCACAGGTCCTACCGGCTCGGGCAAGACAACCACGCTTTATATGATACTCGAGGAGCTTGCAAAGCGCCCGATAAACATCTCTACAATCGAGGACCCCGTCGAGCGCCGCATTGCAAAGGTAAACCAAATGCAGACGAACAACGCCGCGGGAATAACGTTCGGCGTAGGGCTTCGCGCGCTGCTAAGACAAGACCCCGACGTAATTATGCTCGGCGAAACGCGTGACGCCGAAACCGCCGAAACCTCGATTAGAGCCGCGATAACGGGACACCTTGTTCTGTCAACGCTGCATACAAACGACGCGGTAAGCTCTATCGCGCGACTTGAGGATATGGGCGTGCCCGCGTATATGGTTGCAAACTCGCTTGTCGGGATAGTTGCGCAGCGGCTTGTCCGCAAGGTCTGCCAAAACTGCGCCTACGAAACCGAGCCTTCTCCCGAGGAAACGGCTGTGCTTGGCGACGGGATAACCCGCATACGCAAGGGCAGGGGCTGCCGCCTCTGCAACAACACGGGCTACAAGGGGCGCGTTTCCATTCACGAGATTGTGTACATCGACAAAACGTTGAAGCGTATGATTGCAAAGGGCGCCGAGAGCGAGGAAATGCAGGAATACGCGCGAAACGAGCAGGGAATGAAAACCCTGTACGAAAGCGCGGTTGACCTTGTAAGGCAGGGCATAACAACCCCCGACGAGGTTCTGCGCGTGGCATATTATTCTGACTGATGGCAAAGGAGGTGCGCCGTGAAAGGCTTTGTGAGAAAAGCGAAGAAGGGCTTTACGCTTGTGGAGCTTGTTATAGTTCTCGTGATTATGGGAATAGTAGCCGCAGTGGGCGTACCGAGCATTGTAAACTACATCAGCCACACCGCCGAGCGCACCTGCACGCGCCTGATGAAGGATACCGTGAGCAGCATTCGCTCCGCTGCGGTTTCAAAAAAGCACGAGAGCTGCGCCGCCGTTTCCATAGAGGTATACAAGGTGCTTGACAGCCTTCCGCCCGAGCAGTTGTCTTATCCGAATAATGTATACTCTGCGAGCAGTGCGGAGCTTGAAGCGCTCGAGCAGGGCAGACCCGCCGATAATCCGCTCAGGATAACGCTGTCTGCCGCAAAATCGGCGGTTGAGGGCGAAACCTACGCGATTTCCTGGGAGTTTAAGTCCGTGACGGACAGCGGCGCGTATATGGCGGTTAATATCTCCTGCGACAAGCACGGCGATATCTCCGTATCGGACAGTATCCCTCTGACGTTTGGCAGCGGCTTTACCGACATAACGCTTCCGCCTAAGGCAGACGAGAATAAGCAGGCTTTGTATAATGCGTGCGAATACTTCCTGAAACTTCCTGGCTGGAAGCCGTCAAAGGGAAACAAATTCGAGCTGACGCTGGATATTGACGGCAAGCATACCTACTATATTAACAACGGCGGAAACGTTGTTGTAAAGGGAGATAAGGAAGCTTTTGCGGCGCTTGCAAAGCTGCTGAGCGAGCAGTCGGGAAAGCAGGTCGAAACCGTTGAGAAGATGACGGTGTATGTAAGCGACGAGGGGTGCAGAATAAAGAGCGTTTCCGTAAGGTTTGCGGGCGACGATAAATTGTACACATACCTCTGGTAAACAAGGAAAAGCGCCCCGCGTTTTTTGCGCAAGGCGCTTTCTTAAAGCATAGGAGAGAACGATATGACGATAATACTTGCGGCGGATATGGAATGGGCGATAGGCAAAGACGGCGGGCTTCTGGCGCGGCTTCCCGAGGATATGAAAAGCTTTCGTGCGATAACGAAGGGTCATACGATTGTTATGGGCAGAAAGACCTATGAAAGCTTCCCGAAAAGACCGCTGCCCGAGCGCGAAAACTGCGTTATTTCCCGCAGCGTAAAGGAGCTTTCCGGAGCAAAGGTTTTCGGGAGCATTGAGGATTTTCTGGAGTATGCAAAGACGAAAAGCGGCGAGATATTCGTCTGCGGCGGGGGAGAGATTTACAGGGCGCTGCTGCCCTACTGCGATAGGGCGATTATAACGCGCGTGTATGAGTGCTTCGGCGGGGATACGTTTGTGCCCGACTTTGACGCGCTCCCCGATTGGAAGCTGACGGAACAGAGCACTCCTGTCGAAACGGGTTGTCATCTTATTAAGTTTATGGTGTATGAGCGCGTATGAAAAAGGACGAGTATCTTGATTTTTGCCGCGCAATAGCGGGCGCAGAAGCAGACCAGCCGTTTGATAACGACTTTGATACGTTTGTGCTTCGCCACGCGCTGACGCGAAAGTGGTTCGGGATTATTATGCTGCACGACGGGCGGTGGATAGTAAACCTGAAGGTTGACCCTATGGAAGGCGAGTTTTTGCAAAAGGCGTATAAGGGGGTTCTCCCCGCCTATCATATGAACAAGCAGCACTGGATAACGGTGGTTTTCGGCAGCGATGTGCCCGATGAGGAGCTTGTGCGGCTGACGTATAACAGCTTTTCGCTGACGGACAAGAAAAAGCGGGAGAAAAGGAAGTAACATAATGGCATTTTCAAGGCAGTCAACGGATTTCCTGTTTGAAAACAGGCTTCACGACAGCAAGGAATGGTTCGGCGAGCATAAGGCGGACTTCGCCGCGTATGTAACGCAGCCGTTTGCGGAGCTTATAAACGCGCTTTCTCCGACTATGAGAAAGATAGACCCCGAGATTATCTGCGACCCGAAAAAGCTGTCGCGCATATACTGTGACGCGCGCTATGCGAGGGAGTCGGTGTTCCGCGAGGAGATGTGGTACACCTTTTCACGCCCGAGGGAAAACGCGTATGCGGGACACCCCGGCTTCTGGTTTGCGATTTCGCCGAGCGGCATTAACTACGGCTGCGGCTACTACTGCGCGGACGGCGCGGTAAAGGACGCTATCCGAAAGATGATACTCTCGGACGATGAGAGCTTCAAGGCGGCGTTTCTCGCGGTAGAGGGACAGCGCACCTTCCGCCAGTACGGCGAGCTTTACAAGAAAAACCGCTATCCCCTCGAAAGCCCCGAGAAATGCGCTTGGCTTAACCGAAAGAACTACGGCGTAAGCTATGCTACCGACGACCCCGAGATTATGTTCAGCGATACGCTGTATCGGCGCGTTGCGCGGGATTTCAAGAAAATCGCGCCGCTTTACGATTTCTTTGTAAAGGCGGAAGCTAATGCGCGCCTTGCGGAAATGGGAGTTGACATATGATACTGCGAAAAGCGAACAGCGGCGAGCTTTCCGAAATCGTCGGGCTTTACCGCTCTGCGATAGGTACGGAAGGCTGCGTATGGAACGAAAACTATCCTACGGAAGAGGACGCGCTGATTGACTTAGCGTGCGGCGGGCTGTATGTGCTCTTGGACGGCGGGGAGATTGTCGGCGCGGTTTCCGTGCTTGGCGAAAACGAGCTTGAGGAGCTTGACTGCTGGACGGTGCGCGACGGAAATCACCGCGAGATAGTGCGCGTTGTCGTAAAGCAGACGCGCAGGGGCGAGGGGCTTTCAAAGCAAATGCTGAAGCTGCTTTTCGAGAAACTAACGCAAGACGGCGTTACCTCAATCCGCCTTATTGCCGCAAAGGGAAACACCGCGGCGCTTAAAACCTACGAAGCATTAGGGTTTACCTACTATGACGAGTGCTTTATGTTCGGGCATTGCTATCTGCCCGCAGAAAAGCGATTAAGGAGCGGCTTGTGAGATATGATAACGTAATATGGGATTGGAACGGAACGCTGCTTAACGACGTTTCTGTCGCTGTTAAGTGTATGAACGAGCTTCTTTCTGAGTACGGGCTTTCCCCGCTTGCTTCGGAGGACTACTACCGCAGCGTTTTCTGCTTCCCCGTAAAGGACTATTACGCGCGGCTTGGCTTTGATTTTGAAAAGACCCCGTTTGAGATAACGGGAATGGAGTTTATCGAGAAATACGATAAGTATGAGCAGACTGCACCGCTTGCCGAGGGCGCAATAGAAGCGCTTTCTCGCTTTCGCGAGGCGGGGTTAAGGCAGGTGGTTCTGTCCGCGTCGGAGCTTTCGGCGCTTAAAAAGCAGATTAGCGACCGCGCTCTGACGGAGTATTTTGCGGATATCTTGGGTATAGACAACCGCCTTGCCGCAGGCAAAGCGGAAATCGCACGGGGGTATTTTGCTGTGCAGAAGCTAAGCCCTGCGCGGACGGTGTTTATAGGCGACACCGAGCACGATTTCGCGGTAGCCTCTGCGCTCGGCTGCGACTGCGTTTTGCTGTCCTGCGGGCACAAGAGCCGCGAGGCGCTGCAAAAGCTTACGGATAAGGTTGCTGACAGCGTTAAGCAAGCGGCGGAGATTATCCTCTCGGAGAGATGAAGTAAGGAGCAGGCAATGGAAGCAGGGAAAGAATTTACCCGAACAGAGCGAATGCTTGGCGCTGACGGAATGGAGCGCTTAGCGAAGGCTAGGGTTGCGGTGTTTGGCATAGGCGGAGTAGGCGGGCACGCCGCGGAAGCGCTTGTCAGAAGCGGTATCGGCGCGCTTGACATCATAGACAGCGAAGAGGTTGACCTATCGAATATAAACAGGCAGATAATCGCGCTTCACAGCACGGTAGGAAAGGCTAAGGTTGACGCGGCGGAGAAGCGTTTTCTTGACATAAACCCCGCGCTTAAGCTGACTAAGCACAAGGTGCTTTATCTCCCCGAAACGGCGGGGCAGTTTGACTTCAGGCTGTACGACTATGTGGTAGACGCAATCGACACCGTTTCGGGAAAGATTCAGCTTGTGCTTGCGGCGCAGGACGCGGGCGTTCCGATAATCAGTTCAATGGGCGCGGGGAACAAGCTTGACCCGACGCAGTTCAAGGTCGCGGATATTTATGCGACGAGCGTCTGCCCGCTTGCGCGCGTTATGCGCTATGAGCTGAAAAAGCGCGGCGTAAAGCGCCTTAAGGTGGTGTATTCGACGGAGCCGCCGCGTGCTTGCGCCGCAGAAAGCGGAGAGGCGCCTACCGCTTCGCGGCGCTCTGTCCCCGCGAGCAACGCGTTCACCCCGTCGGTTGCGGGGCTTATTATCGCAAGCGAGGTTATAAAGGATATCTCGGAAGTAAGATAAATGCGTATCGGCGGTATTGACAACCGCCGATGTTTTTGGTATAATAGTAGGGTAATGCGCTGTTGAATGGGACTAACGCAAGGCGCATTAGAAAGAGTGGCTATAGTGGACAATCGTTTTGAAAAGGTAATTGCGGTAAAACAGCGCTCTCATCGTTCCTGGGTCAATTTATATTCAGCCGCATGCAAGGAGCTTGGGCTGGCATATGATTTCGGAACGTCAAACGTTGCGAGTTCTTCTCAAACATATCTGCATACTGCGGTCAATGAATCGGGTATGACCGTTGCGGAAATCAAAGAAGAAATCGAGAAAAGAAATCTCCTCAAATAATCATTCCCTTGCAGATGATACTTCCCTGAGCAGCCCGCAGTTATCGGGCTTAATATTCGCGCCTGTGGTGAAACTGGCAGACACGTTGGATTTAGGTTCCAATGCTTCACGGCGTGCAGGTTCAAGTCCTGTCAGGCGCACCAGTCGA
>SFHN01000292.1 GCA_004555635.1 [Eubacterium] saphenum | reverse complement strand
CGAAGCTCCGATTGCTCCGCAGCCGCCCTGCGGAAGAATCAACCTCACCGAAAGGTGCGCCGAGGAAAGAAAGCACGACTTCCTCCTCATGGAAAATTCAATGACGCTTCAGCAGGCATATCAGGAGGCCTCGCGCTGCCTGAGGTGCGATAAATTCGGCTACGGCGCACTGAAAGGAGGAAGAATATTCCAATGGTAAAGCTTACAATTGATAATATTGCCGTTGAGGTTGAGGACGGAGCAACCGTTCTTGACGCGGCAAAAAAAGCCAATATACATATTCCGACCCTTTGCTACTTCAAAAAGCTCAACGAGATAGGCGCGTGCCGCATCTGCGTTGTTGAAGTCAAGGATAACGAGCGCCTTGTTGCCGCCTGCAACACCAAGGCCGAGGACGGCATGGTTGTTTTCACAAACAGTCCGCGTGTGCGCGAGGCAAGGAATGTTAACATTCAGCTCATACTCAGCGAGCACGACTGCTACTGCACAACCTGCGTGCGCAGCGGCACCTGTCAGCTTCAAAAGGTTGCAAACGACCTTAATATTTTCAGAAATGTTTATGAAACGCGCATTGAACGCAACAAGCCCCACGGCGATTTTCCGCTTGTCAGGGACGCAGGCCGCTGCATCAAGTGTATGCGCTGTGTTCAGGTCTGCGATAAGATACAGGCTCTCCATGTCTGGGAGGTTCAGAACACCGGTTCAAGGACTACCGTTGCCGTTAAGGAGCACAAAAAGCTTTGGGAAACCGACTGCTCGCTCTGCGGCCAGTGCATCACCCACTGCCCGACCGGCGCACTCAGGGAAAGGGACGACACCCAGAAAGTTTATGACGCCCTTGCTGACCAGAGCAAAATCACCGTTGTTCAGTTTGCTCCGGCCGTCCGCACCGCATGGGCGGAAGCGCTCGGACTCGATAAGGACTTTGCAACCGAAAAGCGCATGGTTGCCGCCGCAAAGGCTCTTGGCTTCAATTATGTTTTTGACACCGATTTTTCGGCCGACCTCACCATCATGGAGGAGGGCAGCGAATTCCTTGACAGACTTCAGAACAAGGGAACTCTTCCGCTCATGACGTCCTGCTGTCCCGGTTGGGTGCGCTTCCTCAAAGGACAGTACCCGGAATTTACCGACAACCTTTCAACCGCAAAGTCTCCTCAGCAGATGTTCGGCGCGGTTGCAAAGAGCTATTTTGCAAAGATGATAGGCGTCAGACCGGAAAACATTTTCTGTGTTTCCGTAATGCCCTGCACGGCGAAAAAGCACGAATGTGCCATTCCCGTGATGAACGACGCCTGCGGCGACCCCGATGTTGACGTTTCGATAACAACAAGAGAGTTTGCAAGAATGCTGCGCGCAGACCATGTCGGAGTGGCTGACCTTCCGGAGTGTGAATTTGACAATCCGCTCGGCGTTGCAACCGGAGCCGGCGTAATTTTCGGCGCAACCGGCGGCGTAATGGAGGCGGCGCTCAGGAGTGCATATTACCTTGTTACCGGCGAGAATCCGGACGCAGACGCTTTCTCCGATGTCCGCGGTCTTGACGGCTGGAAAGAGGCTGACTATGACATCAAGGGTACAAAGGTAAAGGTTGCCGTTGTCAGCGGTCTTGCAAACACGCGCAAGCTGATGGAGGCGCTAAAGAATGGCGAGGTCAGCTATGACTTCATTGAGGTCATGGCGTGTCCGGGCGGCTGCGCAGGCGGCGGCGGACAGCCCATTCACGAGGGCGAGGAGCTTGCCGGCGAGCGCGGAGCAATGCTTTATTCGCTCGACAAGGAGAACGCATTGCGCTTTTCGCACGAGAACCCGGAGGTTCAGGCTCTTTACAGAGACTTCCTTGAAAAGCCGCTTTCCCACACGGCGCATCATCTGCTGCACACCGACCACCACTCATGGGAAATGAGCAAATGACAGAGTGCTGAAAGACGGTTTGAAAACCGTGAATAAAAACCGAACCGCACGTTTACCGAATATGGCAAACGTGCGGTTCGGTTTTATTATTTAGATAATAGATAATGGATAAGAGATA
>SFHN01000291.1 GCA_004555635.1 [Eubacterium] saphenum | reverse complement strand
CGATATATGACGATATTATGGCTTATGTAAAGGAAGTATAATAAGAAATGAGAGGTATTTTTATGAAAAGGTTTTTATCGGTTTTCTGCGCGGCGGCGATTTTGTTTTCCGCGACAGCCTGCAATACAACCAACGAATCGCAGAGTTTGCCGCAAACATCTTCAACCGTATCAAACGTAAGCTCCGAAGCTTCTCCGTCTGAGTCTGAGGAAACACCTGCCTCTTCTGCCACACCCGATACTGGAACAGAAGAACCCTCTGCTTCACAAGAGCCAGCGGACATCGTCCCCGTACAAGAGCCGACAGAAACTTCTCCGTCGCAAGAGCCTACGGAAACCGCCTCTGCTAAGCCCGCTTCCTCTTCAACCGAAGAAACCGCTCCCGCTGCGACAAATGAAACATCTTCCGAAACTACTCCCGCTCAAAGCGAAGCGCAGCCCGAAACTCCCGCCAACAAGCTAAAGCTGTCTAATCCGAACGCTTCAAAAGAAGCGCAGGCACTTTTCGATTACATATGCGGAACCTACCGTAACGGCATTCTTTCGGGTCAGCAGGAATCAACTTGGATGGGCAGCGACCAGTACGAGTTTGAGTACATCTACAATCAAACGGGCAAGTATCCCGCAATCCGCGGACTTGACTATATGAACGACGATTTCAACGGAGTAAACAAGCGCGCCATCGAATGGCACAAGCGCGGAGGAATTGTCACTATCTGCTGGCACTGCGGCTGCGATTTCAGCGGAAGCTGGGCGGAGTCAATGAACACCGAAATCTCCGACTGGGACAAGGCGCTTACAGAAGGCACTCCCGAGTACGAAAAGCTTATCAAGGGAATGGACAAGGCGGCAGCGGCTTTGCAGAAGCTTGAAGCCGAAAATATCCCCGTGCTGTGGCGGCCGTTCCACGAATTTGACGGCGCGTGGTTCTGGTGGGGCAAGGGCGGCGCCGAGAACTTCAAAAAGCTCTGGAAGCTGATGTACGACCGCTACACAAACTATTGGGGACTTGACAATCTCATCTGGGTGCTTGGCTATTCGCAAAACGGCAAAAACTATGCAAAATGGTATCCGGGCGACGAGTATGTAGATATAGCGGGCGCGGATTCGTACAGGGACGGCGCAAACGGCAAGCTTTACAGCAATGTAGGCAAGGTTGTCGGTGACGATATGCCAATCTGCTTCCACGAATGCGGACGTATCCCTACTGTAGAGCAGCTAAAAAAAGCCGACGCTCAGTGGGTGTGGTTTATGACTTGGCACACCGAGTATATCACCGACCACAACAAGACGGACGACCTGAAGAAGATTTACAACGACGATTATGTAATAACGCTCGATGAGCTTCCCGATTTGTATTAAGTGAGTTTACGGCGTTTGCGGGGGCGCATTATAACGCAGCTCCGTCGGCGAAAGCCCACAGAATTCCCGTATCTTTCTGCTCATATCGTTTGCGCAGCAAAAGCCCGTAACATCGGCGATATCCGCTATTCTTATGCTGTCGGAATAGTGTTGCTCGATATACTCGCGCACCCTGCCTGACAAAATTCTTCCAGCGCGCTCGGCGGATTTTTCGCCGCGCGGATAGACAACATCGTAAAATGCGGACACGATATCAAGCGCCGCGCCAAGCCCTGCGTAAATATTCCCGCCGCGGGAAAAAATATCAGCCATCTTTTCAAAGCCCGACATCAGCTCGGGCTTGTTTTTTATCACGATAATTCCCACAGGCGGCAGAGCCTTCCGCGAACAGCACGCTCTATGAGGGTGCGTTCACGCTGACAACTACCACTACCGTCAAGGCAATTGCAATCAAGGACGGAATGGTTGACAGCGAGGTTGTAACCGTAACATTCACTAAGAAGTCCTCCGGCGGCGGTGGAGGCGGATACAGACCCACTATTCTGACCGAATCTATGCCAAGGCTTCCTGTGGTTCCGGGGTGGGCTTCGAGTATCTTTCTTCCTACCTCGGTAGTTTCGGAGTGGGAGGGTGTTACTGCGGCGCCGTATGTACGCATTACTTCGCGCCTGAAAGATTT
>SFHN01000290.1 GCA_004555635.1 [Eubacterium] saphenum | reverse complement strand
CGATGGTGACAGCGCCTTTTTCGTCAGCAAACCACTTGATATGCCCGCTTCGCACGGGGATATGGTCGAGATAGTTTTTTTGTATTACCTGCTTACGATTTCGTTTCATTCTTCTTGCTCTTCTTCCACACAGAGAACTTCAGCAGCGAAAGGATAATAAGACCTAACACAACAATGCTGCCGATATCCGATACAACGGCGGGCAGACCGAGAACTCCGGAAATATCAATAACCTTGTCAACGCCGAACACAGCAAGCAGCGCGAGCAGTATTCCGACAAGACCCTCGCCCGCAATCATACCCGAGCAGAAAAGTATACCATCGTTTGTGACAGCCTTTTTCTTTTCCTCGTCGCCGCCGAACTTTGCCTTGTCAAATACCAGACGGACAAGACCGCCGACCATTATGCAGGCATTGAGGTGAACAGGCAGATATGTGCCGATAGCAAAGGGAAGCACGGGAATGCCGATAATCTCAACAACAACAGCGATAATTGCGCCGAGGATAACGAGATTCCACGGCAGCTCTGCGCTCATAACGCCCTCGATAATCATCTTCATAAGAGTAGCCTGCGGCGCAGCAAGCTCGTCGCCGCCAAAGCCCCAAGCGGAATCCAGCAGGTAAAGCGTACCGCCGATAGCAAGCGCCGCAGCAATAACGCCGATTATCTCAGCAATCTGCTGCTTTTTGGGGGTTGAGCCAAGAAGATAGCCTGTTTTAAGGTCCTGCGAGGTGTCGCCCGCAAGAGCCGATACAATGCAGATTATAGAGCCAATAGCGATTGCGGCAGCCATACCCTCCGCGCCGCTTGCGCCGGTAAATTTGAGAATAAGGGTTGCGATAAGCAGCGTTGCGATTGCCATACCCGATACGGGGTTATTTGAGCTTCCAACAAGTCCGACCATTCTCGAAGAAACGGTGGCGAAGAAGAAACCAAACACCACAATGATAAGCGCGCCAAGAAGATTTACGGGGATAACGGGCACCAGCCATACAGCGAGGGTAAGTACAATTATCCCCACGATAACAACCTTCATATTCAGCTCCTGCTCAGTTCTGAGAGCGGAGTTAGTTGCTTTTAGGCTCATATTCTTCATAGCGTCCTTAAATGTGCGTACGATAAGGGGCAGGGACTTTATAAGGCTTATGATACCGCCCGCTGCAAGCGCGCCTGCGCCGATATAGCGTATGTAGCTTGACCAGATACCGGCAGCGCCGCTTGCCTCATACACTTCCCCTATAGTGCGCGTGGTTTCGGGGTACATAGTGATTGTTCCGCCAAACAGCACTATAATCGGAATAAGCACCATCCAGCTGAACACGCCGCCCGCGAACATATACGAGGAAATGCGCGGTCCGCAGATAAAGCCAACGCTCATTACGGCGGGATAAATCTGCGTTCCGATTTCGCCCGCGAATCCCTTGAATTTCAGGGCGATTTCACCGGGTACTGCTTTAAGTCCGTCGATAACAAACTTGAATGCAGCCGCAAAGCCCATTCCCGCGAACACGGTAGAGGCGTTTGCGCCGCCCTCCTCGCCCGCAAGAAGAACCTCTGCGCACGCAGTGCCCTCGGGGTAAGGAAGAACGTTGTGCTCCTTTACGATAAGCGCATTGCGCAGCGGCACCATAAAGAACACGCCAAGCAGACCGCCCAGCAGGGCAATCAGCGTAATCTCCAGCATTCCGGGCTTGTCCATAACAGGCTCGCCTGTTGCGGGGTCGGTTTCGGCTGCCCACAGGAAAAGTGCGGGAAGCGTAAAGATTGCGCCTGCCGCAAGCGACTCGCCCGCAGAGCCTATCGTCTGTACGATATTGCTCTCTAAAATCGAGTTTTTCTTCATAATAACGCGAATTACGCCCATAGCGATTACCGCCGCAGGGATTGACGCGGAGACGGTCATACCGACGCGCAGTCCGAGATAGGCATTCGCCGCTCCGAACACCACCGAAAGTAGCACACCCATAATAACAGACGCAACCGTTATCTCGGGCGTAATCTTCTCGGCGGGAACATAGGGCTTGAACTCTTTTTTGTTGTCCATTGTTTCCTCCATTCTG
>SFHN01000289.1 GCA_004555635.1 [Eubacterium] saphenum | reverse complement strand
CGCTTTTGTCCGCGCAGATTAGCAGCAGCATTCTTATCCTCATTCCCGCGGGAATAGTCATCGTAATCATCTCGCGTTTTGCGGGCGTGGGGCTTTCGGGACTGTGTATCGGGCGGGTTATCCCCGGCGGGTATAATCTCCCTGAGTTCGTAACGCTTATGACGTGGAGCGCGCTTAAAGGCGGTCTTTCGCTTGCGCTCGCTATGGGAACCAGAGAGTTTCTCCCCGAGGACGTTTATCTGATTTTTATGAATATCGCGTATATTACGATATTCTTCACGGTTATCGTGCAGGGGCTTACCACAAAGAACGTATACCTGAAAATAGAACAGCACAAGGCAAAGCGCCTGCGAAAACAGAGCGAAACCGAAACACCGCGCTTTGAAAACACGAATGCCTGAAAGGGGAGAATACTGATGAAGATAATCATAGTCGGGCTTGGAAAAACGGGAATGCTGCTTGCGGACACGCTTTCGCGCGAAAATCACGACGTCACGGTGGTTGACTGTGACAAGGAAAAGGTTGAAGCGGCAACCGACAAATACAGCGTAAGCGGAGTTTTGGGCAGCGGCGCTTCGCAGAGCGTTCTGCTGAAAGCGGGCGCTGACACCGCCGATGTTGTCGTAGCGCTGACCCCGTCGGACGAGGCGAACCTGATGACCTGTATGACCGCAAAGAGAACGGGAACGCGCTTTGCGGCGCTTAGACTTGAGCGCCCCGAGTTCGGCAGCGACAAAACCTATCTTTCCGAGCAGTTCGGCATTGACTACATAGTAAACACGAAGCTTGACACCGCAAAGGAAATAAGCCGTCAGATTGGTCTGCCGGGGCGAGTTAAGGCGGACGCGTTCTTCGACAACGAGGTTATAATGCTGCGCATTGACATAGGCGAAGGCAACCCGCTTGCGGGAAGCTCTCTGAAGGACGTCCGCGGGATATTCGACGCGGATATGCTGGTCGCAACGGTAAGGCGCGGCAACAAGGTTTTTGTCCCCGACGGCAGCTTTGTGATTGAGCAGGGCGACGTTGCGGACGTGATTGCGCCGAGCGCTTCTGTTGAGAAAATCGTGCAGAAACTGGGGCTTGTGAGAAAGCCTGTTAAAAAGGTGTTTATCGTCGGCGGCGGCACAACGGGGCTTTACCTTGCGGGCAGACTTCTCAAAGAGGGCAAGCAGGTGACAATCCTCGAGTGCAACAAGGAGCGCTGCATAGAGCTTTCCGAAATGCTTCCCGAGGCGCATATCGCCTACGCGGAGTCAATCGACTCGACCGTTCTTCACGAGGAGGGAATCGACAGCGCCGACGTCTGCGTATCGCTCACCGGCGAGGACGAGAAGAACCTTGTAATCTCGCTGTTTGCGTGGAGCTGCGGTATAGGCTCGATTATCACGAAGGTAAATCAGCCGTCCTACGAGCAGCTTTTGTCAAAGGTTAAGATAGACATCTCGATTTCCCCGACGGTTATCAGCGCGGATATGCTTATGCGATTTATCCGCAACATCACCGTCTACAACGAAAAGGGCAACGACATAAACCGCATCTACTCCATCGCGGGCGGGCTTGCGGAGGCTATCGAGTTCGTCGCGTTTGACGACTGCCGAATGCTCGGAGTTCCGCTGAAAAATCCCGAGTTCAAGCTGAAAAAGGGACTGCTGCTTGCAGGCGTTATCCGCGGCAGCGAGGTGATTATCCCCAACGGCTCAACGACAATCGAAAGCGGCGACAGGGTTATTGTCATCGCAAAAACGGGTCACCGAATGAATATCCTGAACGATATCTTCGCGTGAAGATAAGCGAAAGTTAAAACAAGTACAGCCTGAGAAGTCAGCAAGCTTCTCAGGCTGTTTTATTTTTGCAGGATAAATCAGGATGTGCGGGGTGCCTCCGCAGGCATTCCGGCTGAATGAGCCATCTTTGCGCGGGTTGTTACACGCGGGCGGGGTGCTCGACTTATGGGAATTTATCGCTCAGATAAACTGAAATTTTATTCAGTATATAGTTTTACTTTCTCTATCACTTTAGTTAAATTATATTAACCTGTATTTAGTTCATATTAAGAAA
>SFHN01000288.1 GCA_004555635.1 [Eubacterium] saphenum | reverse complement strand
GACAATCTGCGGGCGCTGCTTGATACCATAAACCAAATGCAGCCGAAGGAAAAAAAGAACCTTGCCGAAATTCTTGATATTCTGCTAAAAGCTTTGAAATAACAGGGTTCTTTTTCACACAAAAATCCCCCGCCGCCGATTTCTCGGTGACGGGGGAAATTCGTTAGCTGATTATACTGTTATGCGCTTACTTGTACAGGGGGTTAGCCTTGTATGTGGTGTGAAGAACCTCGTGCGCCTTGTGGCCGTTCGGCTCGCCAAGGTACTCCTTGTAAAGCGTCTGAACATCGGGGTTCTCGTGAGAGCAGCGCAGGGTGTTAGCCTCGTCGATTCCGTAAAGAACCTTTGCTCTCTCAGCGCGGATATCGGTGAAGTTGCGAACGGACGCGGGCTGGATAATCTGACCGCCGCCGTTTACGCAGCCGCCGGGGCAGCCCATCACTTCGATGAAGTGGTAGTTAGCCTCGCCTGCCTTAACCTTCTTAAGCAGAGCCTTTGCGTTTGCAAGACCGCTTGCAACAGCAACCTTAACCTCCATACCTGCAACGTTGTATGTAGCTTCCTTTATGCCCTCAACGCCGCGGACTTCCTTGAAGTCAACGGGAGTCTTTTCGGGCTTGCCGGTAAGAGTCCAAACAGCGGTACGCAGAGCAGCCTCCATAACGCCGCCGGTTGCGCCGAAGATAACCGCTGCGCCTGTGCCGGTGCCGAGCGGGCTGTCGCAAACCTCGTCAGGCAGCTCGTTGAACATAATGCCCGCCTGCTTAATCATACGCGAAAGCTCGCGTGTTGTGATTGTTGCGTCAAGGTCGGGAACGCCTGCTGCCGCCTGGTCATCTCTGCCGATTTCGTACTTCTTTGCCGTGCAGGGCATTACGGAAACGGAGAAAATCTTGTCGGGCGATACGCCGAGCTTCTGTGCGTAGTAGGTCTTAACTACCGCGCCGAACATCTGCTGCGGCGACTTGCAGGAGGACAGGTTCGGGATAAACTCGGGGAAGTAGTTCTCGCAGTAGCGAATCCATCCGGGCGAGCAGGAAGTAATCATCGGGAGAACGCCGCCGTTCTGAACACGGTCGATAAACTCGTTTGCCTCCTCCATAATGGTGAGGTCGGCGGAGAAGTTGGTGTCGAACACCTTGTCGAAGCCGAGTCTGCGCATAGCAGCAATCATCTTGCCCTCAACGTTGGTGCCAACGGGATAGCCGAATGCCTCGCCAAGAGAAGCGCGGACAGCGGGAGCTGCCTGAACAACGACAATCTTCTCGGGGTCAGCAATAGCAGCGAGGACCTTCTTGGTATCGTCCTTCTCGGTGAGCGCGCCTGTCGGGCAGGCGGTGATGCACTGACCGCAGGAAACACAGGCAGTCATCGCGAGAGGCATATCGAACGGGGAAGCAATCTGTGTTGCAAAGCCGCGCTCGTTTGCGCCGATAACTCCGATGCCCTGAACCTTTGCGCAGACCGCTGCACAGCGGCGGCAAAGAATGCACTTGGAGTTGTCGCGGGACATATGTACAGCGGAGTCATCAATCTCGACAGCGGGGTTTTCGCCCTCGTAGTGGGACTCGTCTACGCCGTATTCGTTACAGAGCGTCTGAAGCTCGCAGTTTCCGCTGCGAACGCAGGACAGGCACTCCTTCTTGTGGTTGGAGAGAATAAGCTCGAGGGTGGTTCTGCGGCTCTCTACTACCTTGGGGGAGTTTGTGAAAACCTCCATGCCCTCGTTTATGGGGTATACACACGCCGCAACAAGGCTGCGCGCGCCCTTAACCTCAACTACGCAGATACGGCAAGCGCCTATCTCGTTAATATCCTTGAGGTAGCAGAGCGTAGGAATACGGATTCCCGCAAGACGCGCCGCCTCAAGAATGGTGCTGCCCTCGGGGGCGGAAACGGCAACGCCGTTAATCTTTATGTTGACCATTTTTGTTGCTCCTTTCCTTTAGCTCTTAGAGATAGCGCCGAACTTGCAGTTGGACATACATACGCCGCACTCGATGCACTTTGTCGTGTCGATGGTGAACGGGCTGCGGATTTCGCCGCTGATTGCGCCAACAGG
>SFHN01000021.1 GCA_004555635.1 [Eubacterium] saphenum | reverse complement strand
TCCGAGCAGCTTACGTTGCTCGGAGTTGCTTTTTCCCCGCAGTTTGTCGCTGCGGGGAAAATGCTATATAAAAGGGAAATGCCAAAAGGGGGCAGCGATAAAGCGGTTTTTCGACCCGCCCAGCTAAGCCGACCTGTGAGTGCGGCTGCTTTGCGGAATTTGCCCCCTTTGGCAAGGGAATGGGGTTATCTGTTTTTGGGGAAAACTGCGGTTATTGTCGTGCCCTTGTTTTCCTCGCTTTCGAGGGTGATTTTGCCGTTGTGGTACAGCACGGCGTGCTTTACGATTGAAAGCCCCAAGCCGGTGCCGCCCGACTTCTTCGAGTGGCTCTTGTCAACCCTGTAAAAACGCTCGAAAATCCTTTCGCGGTGCTCGGGCGGGATTCCTATGCCCGTATCGGATACGGAAAGCACGGTTTCCTCCTCGCTTTCGCGGATATCGACGTCAACCCTGCCGCCGTCGCGGTTGTACTTTATCGCGTTGTCGCAGAGGTTGTAGATAATCTCAAACATAAGCTGCTTTACGCCGAAAACTTCGCCAAAGCCGCTCTGATTAAGCGTTATATTGCAAGCCGCAGCCGATTCGCGAAGCAGGTCGAATACCTCGCCAGAAACCGCCTGAAGCGAAACGGTTTCTCTTTGCATTTCGCCGCCCTCGTCAAGCTGCGACAGGCGGATTATGTCGTCAACCAGCGTAACCAGCCGCGTTGCCTCCGTGCGGATATGCCCGATAAAGCGCGGCATATCCTCGGGCTTTACAAGTCCGTTTTCGATAAGCTCTGCGCTGCCCGTAATCGACTGAAGCGGCGTTTTCAGCTCGTGGGAAACGTTCGCGGTAAACTCGCGGCGCATTCTCTCGGCGTTTGCCTGCTCGGTAATATCCGAAGCTAAAATAACCGCGCCGACGGTTTCGCCCGATGTTTCTATCCTGCTTATGTCAAAGCGGTATTCCCGCTCGCCGCGCTGCGCCCTGATATCGCTGTGCCCGTTTTCAAGGGCAGAATCAAGCGCTGCGTTTATGTCGCGCCTTCTGTCAACGGTCAGGAAATCCTGTCCCGCGCAGCTCGTATCGGTTTCAAACAGCCTTGCCGCGGCGGGGTTTATCGTTATAACGCACCTGTCCTTGTCAAGAAGCACAAGCCCCTCGCGCATATTTTCCGTGATGAGGTTGAACTCCTCTTTTTGGCGGTTAAGCTCGCCCGCCTTGTGCTCAATCTTCATATTCTGACGGTGTATGCGGTTAAGCAGCGGGGCAATCTCCTCGTACGCGTCGTTTTCCGTCGGGTGGTCAAGGTCGAGCTTGTTAAGCGGCTCGATAATCCGCTTCGCCATCTTGTGCGCAAGCAATGCAGAAACGATTATCGCGATAATTATGATGAATATTATCGGATAAATCATTCCGAGAAGCAGCGTAAGCGCGCTTGCCCTTTCCACGGAAATTCGCAGCACCGTTTTGTCCGACAGCAAAACCGCCTCGTAAAGCGTCTGCTGGGTCAGCGTCGAGGAATAGCGCGAGCTGCTGCCCTTGCCCGTTTTGAGCGCCTGCGCGATTTCCTCGCGGGATAGGTGGTTATCCATTTCGCTTGCATTCGCCTGCGAATCAAACAGCACAGTGCCGTCGTTTCCGACTAAGGTAACGCGATAGTTGTCCGAGGGAAGGCTTTTTAGATAATCCACCCCCGACTGTTCGGCGGCAAAAGCAATAATCATAAGCTCGTCGCGAAGCTGATTTTTCTGTATAACTGTATAATAGGTGTACAGAAAGCTTGTTATAACAAGCAGCGCCGCCGCGAGAACCACCATAGATGTCGTAAGTATCGAGCGAAAAATCCTACCTGTCATTCTGAACCCCCATACGATAGCCGACATTGCGCACGGTTTCGATTATGCTGCCGTATTCGCCGAGCTTTTTGCGCAGCGTTCGTATATGCATATCTACCGTCCGCGTTTCGCCGACGTAGTCCGCGCCCCAAATCTCGTTAAACAGCATATCACGCGTAAACACCTTGCCGGGGTTTCTCATAAACAGCTTCAGCAGCTCGAACTCCTTGTATGTAAGCGCGATGTTCTCCACGCCGATGGTTACGGTGCGCTCGTCGGGGTTAAGCAAAAGCTCCCGCAGCCGCAGTATGCTTCCCGCATTTTTCGGCTTGCAGCGGCGAAGCACCGCCTTTACCCGCGACACCATTTCCATCATACCGAACGGTTTTACGAGGTAGTCGTCCGCGCCGAGGTCAAGCCCCTGCACCTTGTCAAACTCCGCACCCTTTGCCGTCGCCATAATGACGGGAATGCCCGCGTATTCCGATATGCTCTTCATTTTCCGAAGTATTTCCGTGCCGTCGGTTCCAGGCAGCATTATATCGAGAATAACAAGGTCAGGCGTTTCGGTTTTCAGCGCCGAAAGAAAGCTATCGCCGTCCTCAAAACCCCTTGCCTCAAAGCCCGTTGACTGAAGCGCGTAAACCTCTATATCACGGATACTCGCGTCGTCCTCAACGCACCATATCATTCTCACCAACTCCTTTTACGGATTATGCTTGTGCTCTCCCGTGACGGAGAAGATTACCCATTCGGCAATGTTCACCGCGTGGTCGCCTATGCGCTCGAAGTATTTCGCAATCATAAGCAAATCCAGCGCAAATTCGCCGTTTTCGGGGTTTTCCGTCACCATTTTAATAAGACTGCGCTTTATTCTGTCGAAAAAGTCGTCAACCTTGTCGTCGTGCGCGATGACCGTTTTTGCAAGCTCGATGTCGCGCTTTACATATGCGTCAACGCTGTCCGTAACCATCACAATCGTTTCCGCCGCCATATCGCGGATATGAATGGTGTCCTCGGCGGTTTTTCCATCGAGATAGGTAATTATCTCCGCGATGTCCTCCGCCTGGTCGCCTATGCGCTCCATATCGGTTATCATCTTCAGCGCCGCGGAAATCTGCCGCAAATCCTTTGCCACGGGCTGCTGCTGAAGCAGAAGGCGAAGGCAGCGCGTTTCGATATCGCGCTCCTTACGGTCGATGTCCGAGGAAATCGGAACAACGTTTTTCGCGAGGGAAATATCCCCCGTGGTCAGCGCCTTTGAAGCGAGGGCGATTGCCTCCTCGCACATGGCGCCCATCTCAATCATCTCTGTATTAAGCAAGGCAAGCTGCTCGTCAAATCTGCTTCTCATTATCCAAACCTTCCTGTAATGTAGTCCTCTGTGCGTTTGTCGGTGGGGGTCGAGAACAGCTTTTCGGTTTCGCCGTATTCTATCAGCTCTCCGAGCAGGAAAAACGCGGTGTTGTCGGAAATTCGGACTGCCTGCTGCATATTATGAGTGACTATAACAATAGTATAACTCTTTTTCAGCTGAATTGCAAGTTCCTCTATTCTCGATGTGGAAATAGGGTCGAGCGCGGAGGTTGGTTCGTCCATCAGAAGAATGGTCGGCTTTACCGCAAGCGCCCTCGCAATGCACAATCTCTGCTGCTGTCCGCCCGACATTCCGAGCGCGTTCTTTTTCAGCCTGTCCTTTACCTCGTCCCAGATAGCCGCGTCGCGAAGTGACTGCTCGACGATTTCGTCAAGCTTAACCTTGCTTTTTATGCCGTGCGTGCGCGGTCCGTAGGCTATGTTGTCGTAAATGCTCATAGGAAACGGGTTTGGCTTCTGAAACACCATTCCGATGTCCCGCCTAAGCTCGTTTACGTCAACCGAGCTGTCATAGATATTCTGCCCCTTGTAGCACACCTCACCCGTTATTCTTACAATCGTGATAAGGTCGTTCATTCGGTTGAGCGTTTTCAGAAACGTGGATTTTCCGCATCCGGACGGTCCGATAAAGGCTGTTATGCTTTTCTCGGGTATGGAAATGTTTACGTCCTTCAGCGCGTGGGTCTTGTCGTACCATAGGTTAAGGTTCTTTGCCGTAAGTATTTCGCTCATTTTTCTGTCCTTTCGGGTTATTGCTCTCGTTTTTTCGCAAAGTACCTGCTGACAAGCGTCGCCGACAGGTTTATCAGAAGCGTTAGTATCATAAGTATCGCGGCGATTGCAAAAGCCGCTTCAAACTCGCCCTGTTCCTTTGCGTAGACATAAAGTGCGACGGTAAGCGTTGCGCCGGGGTTTACAAGCGCGCTTGAAACGCTGTAAAGCGCGTGCGCGAAGCCCGCCGTAAACAGCAGCGCCGCCGACTCGCCGAGTATTCGTCCAACCGACAGTATGCAGCCCGTGATAACGCCGTCAACGCAGCCCGGCATAACCACCGTCCTTATTACGCGCCACTTTCCCGCGCCAAGTCCGAAGGCGCCGTCGCGGTAGCTTTGCGGCACGGTTTTAAGGCTCTCCTGCGTTGTTCGCATAATCGTCGGGAGGTTCATTATAACGAGGGTAAGCGCGCCCGCAAGCAGCGAGGTTCTGAACCCTAAAAACTGACAGAAGAACAGCATTCCGACAAGTCCGTAAATAATTGACGGAATGCCCGAGAGCGTTTCTGCGGCGTATTCGATTATGCCGACGATTTTTTGGTTCTTGGCGTATTCCGTGAGGTAAATCGCAGCGCCGACTCCGAGCGGAAGAACAAAAACCAGCGTTGCAATTACAATATACAGCGTATTCAGGATATCGGGGAGAATGCCTATCCTGCCGCTTATGTAGCTTGGCTTTGTGGAGAGAAGCTCCCAGGTGATGTTCGGGATGCCCTTTACAAACACAAACACCACGAGGAAAACGACGAGCGCCGCCGTTAATCCCGTTGAGATATACATGGCGGCTTTCATCGCCGCTGTTTTCGCTTTTCGCTTTGTGATAAGCATATTCAGTTCCTCTCTTTTTTAAGGAAGAAGTTAAGCGCCGCGTTAATCATCATAATGAACAAAAACAGAACCAGCGCAATCGAGAAAAGCGCCTGCTGCTGAAGTCCGCTTGAATATGACATCTCGCTCGCAACCGCCGTGGTAAGGAAGCGCACGCTCTCAAACAGCGACGGCATATTAGACGCGTTTCCCGATACCATCATAACCGCCATCGCCTCGCCTATCGCTCTGCCGACGCCCAGAACCACCGCCGCCGCAATTCCGCTTTTCGCCGCGGGCACCGACACTTTGAAGTAGGTTTCGATGGGCGTTGCGCCAAGCGCTAAGGACGCGTCCTCGTATTCCTTCGGAACGGCGTCAAGCGCGGTTATCGAAACCTTGATGATTGACGGGAGTATCATAATAGCAAGCACGATTATCGCCGAGAAAAGGCTTGCGCCGTCAGGGATATGGAACAGCGCCCTTACCCCCGGCACAAGCACCAGCATTCCGACAAGGCCGTATACAACCGACGGTATTCCCGCAAGCAGGCTAACCGCGCCCTCCATAAACGAGCGAACGGCGGGCTTTGCGATTTTCGAGAGATAAACCGCCGCGAAAAACCCGATAGGCACTCCGATAAGTATTGCACCTGCCGTGCCGTAGACACTCGTCAGAATAAACGGGAGTATTCCGTATTTCGGCTCGGCGGAGGTCGACGCCCATTCCGTCCCGAAAAGGAAATCGATAAGCCCGATTTCCCGTATCGCGGGAATGCCCGAGATGATGAGGTAAACCGTTATCAGCAGAACGCAGCCCACCGTAAGCAGTCCCATTATCAGAAACACTCCGTGGATTGTTCGTTCAATCACTTTGTTCATTCTGTTCTTCATAAAAACCTCCGTATACGGCTTTTGCGGCAGAGAAGCCTGCCGCCGCTTAATCAGTTAGCCGCAACCACACCCGCGGAGGAAATCGTATCGCGCGCCTTTTCAGAGGTTATGTAGTCGAAGAATTTCTGTGCGCTTGCAGAGAGCTTTTCGCCCGTCTTTGTTACAAGCACGAACGGACGCTGAACAACGTAGCTGCTGTCCTTGATTGTAGCCTCTGTTGCCGCAACTCCACCGACCTTAACCGCCTTTACGGTGTCCTTTACGGAAGCTACCGAGGCATAGCCGATTGCATCGGGGTTCTGCGAAACGGTTGTGATAACGTCGCCCGTGGAGGTAAGCTCCTGACGGTACTTGCAGTTGTCGGTGGTCTTTGTGATTGACTCAAAGCCGTCGCGCGTGCCGCTTCCTGCCTCACGGCCGATAAGTACGATTTCGGCGTCATTGCCGCCAAGCTCGCTCCAGTTTGCGATTTCGCCGGTGTAAATTTTCGCGATTGTGTCAAGGTCAAGGTCCTCGACGGGGTTCTCGGGGTTTACGATGATTGCGATACCGTCATACGCGAGAACGGTTCCGGTAAGACCCTGCGACTTTTCCTCGTCCTTGAGGTTACGGCTCGAAAGTCCGATGTCGCAGGTGCCTGCCGCAACAGCCTTTATACCGGAGCCGGAGCCTGTCGGGTTGTAGGTTACGGTGATTCCGGTGTCAGCCTCAAACGCCTCTCCGAGAACGCCGATTACCTTTTCCATAGAGGTCGAGCCGTCGGTGGAAACCGAACCATTTTCAGTGGAGCAGCCCGCAAATGCCGCGCACATCATAACTGCCGCGCAAAGAATGCTTGTTATCTTTTTCATAATTGTAATGTCCTTTCGTCGTGTAATTTGTGTTGTTTACATTTTGAATTATACGGTTCTCTTGTAAAGTCGGGAAGTGTTGTTATGTAAAATCTTTGTAAACTTTGCAAAAAAGCCGCCCCCGAAGCGCTTTGCGGGAGACGGGGGTATGGCGTTTGGCGGATAGTTCAGAGTTTTCCCCCCTAACCCTCTTTAAGCGCTTTTTTTTGTCGTTTGCTGCGCTTCGCGCAGAGTGGTGGGGCTCTGCAGCGTTTTGTACGAAGTGCATAATGCGCACACCCCGCAGTGTTTTCCGCGTAGCGGATAATGCGATAATTGCGTCCTTTTGAAAAAGGCTTGACCTAAAACTATAATCGCGCTTTGCGCGGGAGTACACCATAGCGTTGTCTTACCCCAAAACAAACCGGCAGGCGCTTTTAACGCCCGCCGTTGTTCTGTTTATATGATTGTTCCGCCCAACAAAGCCTATCTCTCCGCCCGATACTCCTCGGGAATGTTCTCCTCAATAACCCGCTTGAAGAACTCCATACTCGTTCCCGCGCAGCCGTGTGAAGCCGCAAACTCGGCGGTGTAATCCGAAAACGGATATACCCGCACGTTTCGGTAGCCGCTGTCGTAGTGGTTTATAAGCGGCACCGCCTCCGCGCCCGACAGAGTGATTTCCCCCGTGGCACTGTTCTTGGTAACAGTTATCCGCCCGAGCATTTCCACCATCGAATACGGATTGTCCATAGCGGAAATGAAATTCCCGAGACAGTAGAAAACAAATGCCCTCCCGCCGTCCGCAGTGTCAAGATATTCCATCGTCTGTATCGTGTGCGGCTGCGTTCCTATTATAATATCCGCGCCCCAGTCGGCGAATTTCTGCGCAAAATAATACTGCTGCTCCGACACCGTGTTCGTGACCTCTATCCCGAAGTGAACGCTGACGATAACGCAGTCCGCTATTTCACTTGCGCGCTTTATCTGCCGCTCCATTCTCTCCTCGTCCGAAAGATATGTAAGCCGACACTCCGAATCTTTTGGCAGGCTAAGCATATTCGTATGCTCCATATACCCGAGGAACGCAAACGTAATCCCGTTTACCTCAAGCGTTCGGATATCGTTCATATCCTCCTCGCTCAGATACGCGCCGTATACGGGGATTTCGGGGTAGTTCTCCCGCCAGAAGTTAAGCGTGGACGCAAGCCCCTTTTCCCCCTTGTCAAGGCAGTGGTTGTTCGACAGCGAAACCGCGTCGAAGCCTATTTTCACCATCTCCTCCGCCATTTCCGACGGCGTGCAGAACGACGGGTAATTCGACGGGGCAAACTCGTCGGAGATTATCGTTTCCTGATTCAAAACCGCAAGGTCGGCTTCCTCTATAAGCGGCGCGACGTTTTCATACGCATATCCGAAGTCGTAGCCGCCGTCGGTGCTTCTCGCCTTTGCCTGATTATAGATAGGCGAATGTATGAGATTGTCCCCCGCGCATACTATTGTGGCAGAGGAAAAAGCGGGCTGCTCCTGCGGTTCGGATTCGGCGGGAACCTCCGCTGACTCCGTGGCGGCAGCGGTCGTGCTTTCGGGTGTAGTCTGCTCAGGAAAAGAAACGCTCTCCTGCTGCGGGAGAGAAACCGAGCCGCTTTCTTCCGTGCCGCAGCCCGAAAGCAAAAGCGCCGCCGAAATCAGCAGGGTTGCCCGCCCCGCCCTATTCCGTAATGCTGAAATAACACTCATAAGCCTCCGTCAGAACCTCCCTTAGCATACTGTAAAAGCCGTTTTCGTCCTTTGTCGGCAGACAGCCGTTTGTGAGAATTGCAACGCCCGTGTGGTCGGCGGGGTCGTAGTAAAGCCCGCATATTGCGCCGAGCGCGTTTCCCGGGTGCCCGCAGATTACCCGCCCGTCGATTATGTCGTCGTGTATTCTTACGCCAAGCCCCATATCGAAATCGGGCGCGCAAAACCGCGCGGTGTTCATCTCTTTGACCGAGCCTTCGCTCAGCACGCGCTTTCCGTCAACCGTGCCGTCCCCCGCGAGCGCTATGCCGAGCCGCGCCAAATCAGGCGCAGTAATAATCAGCTCGCCCTGCGCCATATAATAGGAGTTTCCAAGCCCGAACTTTTCGTAATAGTCCGACGTCCTGCGCCAGGTTTTCACCCTGTAAACCGTACCGCCCGCCTCGTAGATGTTCGCCGCGCTTTCTCTGTCGGAAAGCAGGTCGGCGGCGTAGCTTGCGTCCATTCCGAGCGGGGCGAAAAAGCTGTCCCGAGCGTAGTCGTGGAAGAACTCTCCCGTTGCCTTTTCGGCAACCGCGCCCAAAGCGCCCGCCGCGAAGTTGCTGTAACAGTAAACCGTACCGGGCGCATAGCCGGTGTGCGCGTTTTTCAGAATCGCGTTTATGTCAAGGCGGGCGTTGGGATAGTTTTCGTAGCTCCAAGTGTCATATATCCCCGACGTGTGCGTCAGCAGGTGCGAAAGGGTTATTTTTTCATCGCTTCCCGCCGCGTCAAAAGCTATCCCGACAGCGTCCGACAGCGGCTCGTCAAGCGACAGCAACCCCTTTTCGCAAAGGCTCATCATAATCATCGCCGTGACGGTTTTCGAAACGCTCGCAGCGCGGTAGCGCGTGTTGTCGGTGCAGGGGATTTTGTCCCCGACGTCGGCAAGCCCTAAGTTTTCCGTATGTATAGTCTCCCCGTCAGAGAAAAGCGCAACGCTCATTCCCGTTACCGAATAGTCCGTGAAAATCTCCGAGAGCCGCTCGGAGAAGCGCGCTTTCTGTTGCTCGGTAGGTTTGGGCAGGGGCTTGTCCTCGGGCGGGGTTTGCTCCGCGGGCGTGCTTTCGGAAGTAGTTTGCTCCGCAGGCGTGCTTTCGGGCGGGGTCGGTTCCGTCGATACGCTTTCGGGTGTAGTCTGCTCAGGAAAAGAAACGCTCTCCTGCTGCGGCAGCGAAACCGCGCTGATTTCCTCCGTGCCGCAGCCCGAAAGCAAAAGCGCCGACGCAAGAGCCGCCGAGATTATGCTGTTTTTCCACGCGCGCAAGGCTGTCCCCCTCTTTCCTTTTCCTGTATTTTATTATAGCATTTTCGGGAAAAATGTCAACACGCGCGCCTGCGCAAAGCCGACATTTTCCAAAAAGCAATCTGTTCTGCTATATATAACAAAATACGACAGCAGTTTCTGCCATTTGAAAAAATTTTTCGTTTGTGGTAAAATGGATTTCAAAGAGAAAATGCCTGCGGAGGTGCAAAATGACCACTATACCCAAACAATATTTTGACGAGCTTTATAAGCTGCTTTCGCTCGAGCTAAACTGCGCGCCCGACGATTTTCAAAAAAGCGAGAGCGTGCTGACCGTTTCCGCGAAAAATGGTGGGCGTGCTTATGCCGACGAGAAGTACTTCTTCCATATGGCAACCGCGGGAGCGAATGCGGTAATCACGGCGGACGAATGCCTGCACTGCTTCCTTGCGGAGTATATGAAAAGCACGGAGGGGTTTAAGCTGTTTGAACTCCCGCGGCTTCTGCGGCTTGAAACCGAGCTTAATAAGCACGGCTATACGCTTAGCGAAACGTATCATATGTTCCTGCCGCGCAGGGAAGCCGCCCCGCAGAAAAGCTACCCCGTAAGGTGGTTTTTCGACGAGGAGATAATGCCGTTTTACGGAGATATGCGTTTTCCGAACGCAATCTGCCCGCAGTATACTCCAAATCGCCCCGACAGGATTGTCGTATGCGCATACGACGACGACAGCATTATGGGTATGGCGGGCAGCTCGCAGGACGCGGTAGGGTGGCAGCAGATAGGCATTGACGTTAACCCCGAGTATCGCTCGATGGGCGTCGGGACGTATCTTGTAACGCTCTTGAAAAACGAACTCCTAAGGCGCGGGGAAATCCCGTTTTACGGGACAAGCATATCCAACTACCACTCTTGGAACATCGCGATAAACAGCGGCTTTTGCCCCGCGTGGGTGGAAATAGGCGCGCAGAAGCTGCCTTTATGCGAAAAGCCGCTCTACGAAGCGTAGATATGCATTAACTCTACGCTGCGTGTGTGTGAAAAAGCCGATTCATCATATATAATCATGACAGAAAGGAGGAAACCCGATGGACCAAATCAAAATCGGCAGGTTTATTGCCGAAGCGAGAAAGTCGCAGAACATTACTCAAAAGCAGGTTGCCGAAGCGCTCTCAATAAGCGACAAAACGGTATCGAAATGGGAGCGCGGCAGGGGGCTTCCGGAGGTTTCTCTTATGCTGCCGCTGTGCGAGGTGCTGCATATTTCCGTCAACGAGCTTCTGACGGGGGAGAGAGTTTCCGAGTCCGAATATCGAAAGAAAGCGGAGGAAAATATGATGAATCTTATGCAGGAAAACGAGGAAAACAAGAAGAGAATTGCTCTGTCAGTAATTTGCGGCGTCATAACAATAATAGCCGTGATTGCGCTGTTGGTGTTATCGGCGTATGTCGAAATGCCGACGCCCGCGCGGATTGCGCTTATCGTGCTGGCTGCCGCAACAGCGGCGGCGGGAATAGGCGCGGCGGTGGTGCTGGACGTGAAAACGGGCTGCTTTGAATGCCCGTACTGCAAGGCGCTGTTTGTCCCGACAATGAGCGAATACGTCAAGGGCTGCCATACGTTTACAAGGCGCCGCCTTACCTGCCACGAATGCGGCAAAACCGGAATGTGCAGGCACCGTATAGTACGATAACCCGAAAAAGGGAACACAGCAAGAGGACGGCACTCGTTTTGAGTGCCGTCCTTAGCTTGTCGAAAAAGTATCTTATCAGGCTGTCGAGAAATCGTCAGATGCTAGGAGCCCGCGCCGCGACTAGGGTTTGTACCTGTCGTGGTGCGGCGTGACAACGCAGATGTCGGTTTATCGACAGATTGGAGGTCAGCGGTCAAGCCTTTTCCTTATTCCTCAGAAGAAGCACGAAGCTGACTATTCCCGTGACCGCAAGCACGGGGAGATATGCCCAAAGGATAATCGTAAAACCGGACAGTTCTTCGGCTTTCGCTAAAAAAGCTTCGCTGCAGACTATCGAGGCAAATATCCCTAAGGAAAAGTTGTTGTTTATCATATGGCAAAAGGAAGCGGGGTAGATTGACTTTGTGCGCTCGGTAAGCAGCGTCAGAAACGCGTTCATAAACGTGCACATAATGCACATTATCAGTATGCCGCCCCACGGGTAAAAATCGTAACCCGTGCCGAAATTGTGCCCCGCGATTGTAAGCGGCGCGTGCCAAAGCCCCCAGATAATTCCCCCGACAATTATAGCGGCAGGCCTGCCCATAACCTCAGTAAGCTTCGGCATGAGATAGCCGCGCCAGCCCCACTCCTCGCCGAACGCGGGGGAAAAAACAATAATGGAAGCCGAAAGCTGAAGCAAAAACGCGCCCATCCTTGTGTTTATATTATCGAAAGGGAACGCCTCGCTAAACGTTAAGCCGTCAATCATAATCCCCCATACAATCAGCAAAACAACGGACAACTCTATTATCTTAAC
>SFHN01000287.1 GCA_004555635.1 [Eubacterium] saphenum | reverse complement strand
AAAGCATGGCGGCTGGCATTACTCCTTATCCGCACATTCGATCATTATCGATTTCTCCCGTTGGATTTTAAGCCTATATTTTTCTGCGCCCGTTTTACGACGGTTTCTCATTCTGCAGTGAGCTGTTTTGGGCAAAGCTCCGCCGCTAAGCGCAGTTTTTCATATTCCGTCGGCGTGTTGCAATTGCGAACTGAGTTTTCATCGGTAAATTCACAGGCAGCAGATCCGACCATGTCAAACAAGCGTTTAACGGAGGTGTTTTCGCTTTGCAGAATGCTCTCGGCTGCGCCGGACAGGCTGCGGCTGTATACTCCGATGAGCGGCTCAAGCGTTCCGTTATGTTCAGCTACCGTGATCGGGCTGCTTCCGGCAAGGTGCGCGGTGAGCAGTGTTTTTATATCCCCGCTTGAAAACAGCGGGGCGTCTACGCTTATGACGAAAACCGCTCCTCTCTGCGCCGCATTGAGACCTGCGTGAATGCCGCCGAGAGGACCTTTTCCGGGATACACATCGGGGACATATCTTGTGCCTGCAACAGGCTCTGAATAGCCCGAGACGATGATGTCACGAATTCCGATAGCTTTGATCTTGTCGACCTGATGCTCAAGGAGCGTTTTTCCGGCCCACGGCAGCTCCGCCTTGCACGAGCCCATGCGGGAGCTTTTGCCGCCTGCGAGAATGACTGCGGAAAAGGCGGCGTCAAGCATTTTGTGTTCCCGTCTTTCGGCAAGCATCCTGCGCCGGCGCTCCGTTTCCTCCGCAAGCTTTTGTGCGGATATGCCCGCATTTTCGGAAAAAACCTCTTGCAGGAAGTGCGAAACGGACATTTTCAGCGGCGTTTCCTGCGGGTCATAAAGCTCGACGAAAGCGCAGACAGCGCCCGCCATTGACGCGAGGCTGCCCTCGCGGCACTGCTCAAAGTCTATCCCGCAGACCCTGCCCTGCGCATCCAGAATGAAATTACGGAGATTGCAGTCTCCCATAATGAGTCCCGTGCTCCCGTAAAAACAGCAAAGCCAATTGACAAGCTTCTCCCACGGTTCAAAATCGGGGCTTCCTGCGCGCTCCTGCCGCTCAAGTAGCTCGGTGAAGGTGACGCCCTCAACATAAGAAAGCTTCAGCTCGCACTTATCGGAGGACAGAAGCCTGGGAGTACGCACCTCACTGCCCTGCAAGCGAACGTAGACCGCTTTTTCCGTTTCCGCGTCTTCTGCCCCGGCATACCGCTTTATGACAAAGCGCACGTTTTCGTCCTCTGCAAGGAATACATCGTTGCGCTTACTTGTGAATTTACGAAGGATCTTCATTTAACCGTTATATCAACGCTCACCACATTGCGTACATTGCGCTTTGCGTTGCTGTCGCCGAAAACGACGAGCCGCATACTGCCGTCGTCCTCGCAGACCAGATATGCCTTACCGGCTTCGTTCACCTCGCCGCCCGTAAGCTCTGCGGAAAACTCATCGTCTGCCGTCACCTTTACCGCCGCTGCGTTATCGGGGTCAAAGCCGGCTTTCTCTATGACATCGGCAAGCGACACGCCCTGCGTGTCGATCTCGCTTTCCTCACCCTTGCCATTGACCACGGTGCCCTGCACCGGCACAGTGTCGAGCGATTTGAGATCGACATATTCTTTCTCGTCGCCGCAGCTTACTAAAAGTGCGCCTTCAGGTATTTGTTCTCTGGAACTGAAGTGTACAATCGCCAGCACCGCCGTCAGTGCAAGGAGCACCGCAATGATCACAATTATAATTTTTGAGCTCTTTTTCATGTTTTTCGTCCTTTCTTTTTTCAATTGGTTTGACTTTTTGCAGCCGTCCGAGCAGCTCACTTCCCAGAACACCACATATTGCACCGCTTGTCAGTGCGACCGAGACATACAGCAGCAGCACAACTCCGCTCAAACGAAATACGATAAAGTTTGCGGTGATGCTCGCAGCCGCTGCCGAGAGCATATTCGCAAGCACGAAAGCGTATTGCGTTTTCACGTCGAGCTTTCTCGCTACCCACATGACGCAGTCGATGACAAATCCGGGGACAATGTAGCCTATCGGGGACAGAGCCCC
>SFHN01000286.1 GCA_004555635.1 [Eubacterium] saphenum | reverse complement strand
TATCATTACGGGGAACGTTGCGGGCGGAAAGCCCGCGCACGAATACTTCTGTGCCGACGCTGTTATTCTCGCGACGGGCGGAATAGGCAGGATATACGACTTTACGACAAACTCCGCGATTGCGACGGGCGACGGCATTGCGCTAGCCTATGACCTCGGCGCGGAAATAAAGAACCTTAGCTACATACAGTTCCACCCGACAGCGTATGCGGACAAGAAGAACCGCGAATGCCTGCTGATAAGCGAAGCGGTGCGCGGCGAGGGTGCGTATCTGCTCAACTGCCACAAGCAGCGCTTTATGCACAAGTACGAGCCGGAGCGTCTGGAGCTTGCGCCGCGCGACGTTGTATCAAGGTGCATTATGGCGGAGCAGGCGGAAACGGGCAGCGACGAGTTCTGGCTGGATATCTCCTACAAGGACGCGGATTTCATCAAAAACCGCTTCCCGATGATTTACAGCAGGGTGCTTGAAAAGGGCTACGATATGACAAAGGAGCCCATCCCGATTTACCCCTGTCAGCACTATCTTATGGGCGGAATAAACGTTGACGGCAAGGGCGCGACGAATATCCCCGGGCTTTATGCGGCGGGCGAATGCTCGCACACGGGCGTTCACGGCGCGAACAGGCTGGCTTCAAACTCGCTGCTTGAGGCGCTTGTGTTCTCGCGGCTTATTGCAGAGGATATAAACAGCAACAAAAAGACAGGCGGCGCGGCAGAAGCAGAATACGAAATGTCCTCTCCCAAGGGCAATCCCCTCCCCCACGGCATACGCACCGAGGTGCGCCATATTATGCAAAAGGCGTACTTCATCTTCCCGCGGTATGACGAGGTGGAAAAGGGTCTTGCGCGCATAAAGGAGCTTAGAAAGCTGCTGCTTGAGGGCGGATTTGAAATCACAAGCGACTATGTTGAAACACGCTCGCTTGTAACCTGCGCATACATAATTCTCACGGAGCTTATGGAAAGAAAGGACGAAAAGGAATGATACTTTTACCGTTTTACGTTGACGATATAATAAAGACAGCGCTTCAAGAGGACATCAACTACATCGACAGCACCGCCGACCTGCTTATCCCCGAGGACTCTATATCCGAGGCTTATTTTATGGCAAAGGCAAGCGGCGTTGTCGCGGGTCTTGAGGTTGCGCTCAGAGTGTTCACAATTCTCGACCCCGATATGCGCATTACCTGCTATTTCAAGGACGGCGACGAGGTGAAAAACGGCGATATTATCGCAGAATTCAGCGGTCACACCCGCCTTATGCTCAAAGCCGAGCGCACCGCGCTTAACCTGCTTCAGCATATGAGCGGTATCGCAACCGAAACGCACCGCTGCGTCGAGCTTGTAAAAGGGACGAAAGCTTCCGTTGCCGACACAAGAAAGACGCTGCCGGGGCTTCGCGCATTGCAGAAATACGCCGTAACGGTAGGCGGCGGGCGAAATCACCGCTACAACCTGACCGACGCGGCAATGCTGAAGGATAACCACATCGACGCTTACGGCGGAATAACTCCCGCGGTCGAAGCGCTTCGCAAAAAAGCGGGGCATATGCTTCAGATTGAGGTGGAAACGCGCAACCTTGACGAGGTGCGCGAGGCGCTTTCCTGCGGCGTTGACGTGATTATGCTCGACAATATGAGCTGCGAGCAGATGGCACAGGCTGTACAAATCGTAAACGGCAGAGCGAAGCTTGAGGCAAGCGGAAACATAACATCTGACAACATCGCGCAGGTTGCGCAGACGGGTATTGACATCATCTCGCTTGGCGCGCTTACTCACAGCGTAAAGGCGTTTGATATCTCGATGAAGTGGAAGAAGTAAGCGGAGGGAAACTAAATGGCACTTGAATACAGATACGACACACAGCTTCTTATCAACGCAGAGGGAATTGACGAGGACGAGCTTTTCGACTACATCAGCGCAAACTTCGTCGGCGACAGCCTGCTGGTTATTGCAGACGACGATGTAGCGAAGCTTCACTTCCACACAAACGAGCCGTGGAAAATCCTCGAATACTGCCGCTCGCTCGGCGAAATCTACGATATCGTCGTGGAGGATATGGACA
>SFHN01000285.1 GCA_004555635.1 [Eubacterium] saphenum | reverse complement strand
ATTTGCAAAGCCGATGCCAAGCTCGAACAGGTTCGTGAGCTGTATGGCAAGCGCGTCCGAAAGATAGGGGAGCGCCTCATCCGGACGGTGGAGGAGGGAGAGGATCAGACCGATATATCCGTTGTTATGTCGGTCAACATTGCTTTCCTTCAGCCTGTGAAGCGCTGCCTCACTGTCCCCGAGCGCCTGATAGATCTGTGCAACGGCATTTTGTAGACCGAAGCACGTAATGTCACTGTCGGTATTCTGCGAAAAAAGCGTAACGGCGCGTTCATACAGCGTCAGTGCCCGCCGCAAAAACGCATCGTCTCTCTGTTCCACACCGAGCAGACGAAAGAACACGGCGCTTTGGTAGACAATCTCAAAGCTGTTCGGGTATTGCCGCAGGGCTTTTTCGACCACTGCTTTGCCCTCGTCCCGCGCTTTTGCCATGCGGCAGCGCTTGATCTCTGCAAGGCTTTTTTTCAAGCCGCCACCTTGCAGCTCGTAGCCAAGCAAGACATCGACCGAGGTTTCAAAAAATTCCGCCAGTTCCACGAGACGGCTTAAGTCAGGCGCGGCACTGCCAAGCTCCCATTTGGAGACTGCACCGACGGAGACGTCGAGCGCTTCAGCAAGCTGCTCCTGCGTCAGCCCGCGCTCCTTGCGAAAGCGACGGATCGTTTCGGACAGGTTGAGGTTCATGCGGGGTTCCTCCCTTCGCGGCTTCTGCAATCATCTTATCACATGGCTGCCTGTGGGGCAACCAACTGATTGTAGAATTTGTAGAAAAAGAATTCAACCAACGGTATAATTTGCGGTGGAGGAATGAATGGGGGGTACGCAATCGGTAGTGCCTGTACGAGATTGCCACGTCGCTGCGCTCCTCGCAATGACAGAGAAGGGAGATTACTGCGTGGGATGGTAGTTGGTACGGAACGGTTGTCCCCGCCGCGTGTAGGAACTACCGACTGCCTGCGGATTTGTTCGTTGGTACTGTCTGCCGCTTCGCGGTCGGCGTGGACATGTCCACGCCCTACAGAAGATTGTGCGTGAATGACAATGCGGGGGAAACATTTTATGAAAAAAAGGTTGACAAACGGGGGACGGAGGACTACAATGTATCACACAAATATGAAAAGTATGAAATATAGTTTGAGAAAAAGGGAGCGTCTATGCAAAAGAAGATCGACTGTCATACCCACATTGTCAGCGCGGAGATTCGGGATGAGTATTTTTCGCGTACCGACGGCTATGCCCTTGTGATGCAGTTTTTGCCGCAGTTTCACCATATTGTCGCGGACGATTCGTACAACACCGTCAAGAGCGACCCGAGGCTCTTTCTCTGTCCGTGCATCGACCTCAGCCGGGAGATTCCACCGCAACTGGAGGAGATTGAGGGGCAGCTTGCGGATTGCCGCATTGTCGGGCTGAAAATTTACCTGACCTATCAGGCGGGCAGAGCGGATGACGAACGGCTTTCGTGCGTATATGAATTTGCGTGCAAGCACCGCCTTTCCGTGACCTTCCACAACGGACTGTGCTCTCTGGTGCTGCCGACGGATAACGACATGGAGGGCTCGAACGCCTGCTTTGTTGCCAACGCGGCAGAGCGCTATCCGGAGGTCAATTTCATCATTGCGCACATGGACGATCCGCGCTTTGACGAGTGCATCCGCCTTGTCCATGGGCACAAAAATCTGTTCACGGATTTTTCGGGTGCATACGAGCCGGGCACGAAGGAGGACGCGGACATCGAGTGGGCGATTGACACCTTTGCCAAGGCAATCCGGCAGTATCCCGATACCTACAAGCAAATTCTCTACGGCACGGATTTCTGCCCGCCGATCCATCTGTCTGCCCTTACGGAGTACGATTACACCATCGGCAAAATCTTTTCTCCGGAGCAGCTTGAGGACATATATTTTAACAACTGCCTGCGAGCGTTCCCGCGGCTTGCGGAATATCTCCGCGTATCAGAAATAGAGAGGTAATGCGTTATGAATGAGAGAAAAGCAAGGGTCAAGAGCTTCTTAAAGTCCTTCACCCCCTATCAGATCACTTATTTGGCGGTCGTCGTCCTGCTGACC
>SFHN01000284.1 GCA_004555635.1 [Eubacterium] saphenum | reverse complement strand
GGCTTTGCACAGAAAAACAACTGCGCTCTGACCCGCCTTGACTATTTGCAGGAAGCGGGCTTTATGTCCTCTATCCCACTTGGGGAGAACCTTATCCCCATTCAAAGAGGGCTTACCACATCAAGCACCGCTATTTTTATCCCGTTTATCACGCAGGAGCTTTTTCAGCGGGGCGCAGCCCTGTATTACGGCTTAAATGCGCTGTCAAACAACATGATACTCTGCGACCGCAAGCAACTGAAAAACCCAAACGGGCTTATTCTTGGAACACCGGGAAGCGGTAAATCCTTTGCGGCAAAACGGGAAATGACAAACGCCTTGAGGACACAATCGAGCAGAATGACAACAGCTTTGACGGTATCATCAACAACACCCCTACTGTTGACGAACTGGAAGCAAAGGTAAAAGCCGGGGAACAAATTTCCCTTGTTGACCTTGCGGAAGCGATTAAGGCAGACAAAGAACGCGGCAAAGAGAAGCCCTCTATCCGGGCGCAGCTCAAAGCGGATAAGGAACGGGCGGGAAAGAAGAAACCCACGAAGCAAAAATCGCAGGACTTGGAAAGGAGCTGACCTATGAATAAGTTTGAAGATGTGGACGTTATCACTTCCCTTGAAGCGATTATGAAACAGAATACCGCTTTTTATCAGAATGATTTTGACCTTGATAGAAACATTTTACAGAAAGCGGCGGCAAGCCCCACAGCCGAGGACAGGCGGCTTTTATGGTTTTCCCGCCCGTCCGGGACGAGCTGCTTCCGGGAGCGCGACGTTTTTCTAAAAGGCACAAGACAGCATAACACATGGCGGTTTTACGGGGAACAGACGCGCGATAAAGTCCTTGCCTATGCGGTGGAGCTGACCGGGATTGTAAACGGAAAAATCAAAGGCAATCTCTATGAGCTTGACTATCCGCAGCATTTCCGGCACGTTAAGGAACAGGCATTACCCGCAGATAATTACACGCTGCTCTATGAGCATGGAGAACGGGTGCAGCCCGCCGGACAGTATCTTGACGGCAATCCCGACCCGCAGCTTGGGAAGTTTGAACGCTTTGAAGCGCAGCCTAATGACCCGGAAGCATTGCATTTTCTCATGCGGGAGGAAAAGCGCAGCTATGACCGCTTAAAGCCGGGGGATTTCAAGGCGCATATTACCGCATTGCATGACAGCCGGATTGAAGCCGAAGCACAGCGCATTGTAGCGGAAATGAAGCGGCAGGACAGCCCTAACAGCCCCAACAAAACACATTTCATGGTGGAGCTTTCGCCTTACTTTATGCAGTTAGCCTCTACAAAGGACACCGACCGTCTGTTTGCTATGCTGCCATACAAAACACTTTCTTTTTCTAAGATTGAGGGCAGACATGGCACTTTTGCATTTTTAGACAAAAGCGAGGACAGAAGCCGGAATATCCGAAAAGCGCGCCCCTCTGTCCGGGCGCAGCTTACCGCAGACAAGAAAACAGCCGCCCCGAAAAAGGCAGCGGCAAAAAGAAAAAATCACGATTTGGAGGTATGAGCATGAATAGATTTACTGTTGAGGAAACAAACCTTTTGAGCATTTACCATGAGGGAAGCAAGGCGCAGCTTATAGAGGACATGACCGCTGCGCTGCCTTACATGGACGCGGGATTACGGGAGCTTGCAAAGCGCACCCTTTCCAAAGTAGGCGCGCTGACCGAAGCCGAGTACAGGGAGCTTGCCGTTTATCCTGCTGATGAAGTATGACCGGGATTAAGCGGCTGTCGCCGCGACAAAGCCGCAAGGTAAACACCCTTGTGAAAAAGGAGTGCTGCAACTGCGAGAATGGCAACTGTATTTTACTAGACGACGGGGACACTTGCGTATGCCCGCAGCTCATTTCCTATTCGCTGCTCTGTAAGTGGTTTCGGATTGCCGTACTTCCTCTTGATAAGCTGCTCTTTGCGGAGCTTTACCATACCGACGATATGCGAAAGTGTATCGTGTGCGGTGCGTTCTTTGCTTCAAAGTCGAACAGCGTCAAATACTGCCCGGACTGCCGGAAACGCATTACCCGTAGACAGGCAGCCGAGCGCATGAGAAAAAAGCGT
>SFHN01000283.1 GCA_004555635.1 [Eubacterium] saphenum | reverse complement strand
CTGCGTCGTAACCTACACAAATATGGGTTATCTGAAGCGTCAGCCCGTAGAGGTATACAATATACAAAAGCGCGGCGGCAGAGGCGTAAGCGGTATGAAGCAGCGCGAAGAGGATTTCGTAGAGGATATGTTCATTTCCTCCTCGCACGAAAATATACTCTACATCACAAACAAGGGCAATATGTTCCGTATGAAGTGCTATGAAATCCCCGAGGGAAGCAGGCAGTCGCGCGGAATGAATGTTGTGAACCTGCTTCAGCTGAGCGAGGGCGAAAAGGTTGCCGCTATGATGACAACAAAGGACTTTGCCGAGAACAAGTTCTTCATTTGCATAACAAAGAACGGTCTTATCAAGAGAACGCGCCTTTGCGAGTACAAGAACGTCCGTAAGGCGGGTCTGCGCGCAATTTCGCTTAACGACGGCGATGAAATTGCAGCGGCTTTCCTCACAGAGGGCGACTGCACAGTGCTTGTCGCTTCGAGAAACGGACAGGCAATCCGCTTTGATGAAACGCTCTGCCGTCCGCTTGGAAGAACGGCGCGCGGTGTTCGCGCTATCCGCTTCCGCGAGGGCGACTACGTTATCGGTGCGACAAAGATATTCGACGAAAACGCGACAATCCTTACAGTTACCGACAAGGGAATGGGCAGGCGCGTTGCGGCTTCGAGCTATCGGCTTCAGAACCGCGGCGGTCTTGGTCTTAAGAACTACCCTGTCAGCGAGGAAAAGGGCTATGTCTGCGGCATAAGAACGCTCGGTCCCGACGATGACGTTATCCTGATAAGCGCTGACGGCGTTGTTATCCGTATCAGAGCAAACGACCTGCGCGTTATGGGCAGAACCGCTTCGGGCGTTCACATTATGCGCTTGGGCGCAAACGACCGCGTTGCTTCGTTCAGCAGAACTCCTCACGATGAAACAGAGGAAACCGCCGAGGTTGAGAAGGCGAGTGACGAGGAGGTTCAGCAGTCGCTTGCGGAGGACGCAAACGAGGTTATCGAGCCGGAGGAGATTGTCCCCGACGATGACGAAGAAGCTGCTGCCGAAGAAAATAATTCTTCCGAGGAATAACAAAACTAATCGCACCGAAAGGTGTACAGACAAATCGCCCGAACTTATGTTTGGGCGAATTTTGTGATTGTTCCACATGGAACATTTTTGTCGAAAGGAAAAGTTCTATGAGCTATTTGCTTGAAGAATATGACGTTGTGGTTATCGGCGCGGGTCACGCGGGCTGCGAAGCGGCGCTTGCGGCGGCTAGGCTCGGTATGAAAACAGCGGTGTTTACGCTGTCGCTTGACTGTATCGCAAATATGCCGTGCAATCCGTGTATCGGCGGCTCTGCAAAGGGGCAGATTGTATGCGAGATTGACGCGCTCGGCGGTGAAATGGGCAGGGCGGCGGACGCAACGTTTATTCAGTCGCGTATTCTGAACAGGGGAAAAGGTCCCGCCGTGCATAGCCTGCGCGTTCAGAACGACCGCGTGAAATATCACGCTTATATGAAATCGGTGCTTGAAAATACGCCGAACCTATACATAAAGCAGGCGGAGGTTGTCGCAGTACATACCGAGGGCGGAAAAATCACCGCCGTTGAAACAAAACTCGGCGCAGTTCACCCCGTAAAGGCTGCGATTATCACAACAGGAACGTATCTGAACGGAAAAATCCACATCGGCGAGCTGAATTATTCAAGCGGTCCCGATAATGTTCTTCCATCAACGGGGCTTACCGACTGCCTGAAAGCGCTCGGTGTGTCTATGCGCAGGTTTAAGACGGGAACGCCCGCGCGCGTTCACAAGCGCTCGATTGACTTTTCCGTTATGGAGAAGCAAGAGGGCGACGAGCAGATTATGCCGTTTTCGTTTGATTATACGGGCGCTCTTGAAAACAAGGTCGAGTGCTACGTCACCTATACGAACGAGCAGACGCATAAGGTTATCCTCGAAAATCTTCACCGATCGCCGCTTTATTCGGGGCGGATTGAGGGTGTCGGTCCGCGCTACTGTCCGAGTATTGAGGACAAAATCGTGCGGTTTAAGGACAAGGAGCGCCATCAGCTTTTCGTTGAGCCGATGGGG
>SFHN01000282.1 GCA_004555635.1 [Eubacterium] saphenum | reverse complement strand
ATTACTCGAACAACCTTCGCGGAACGTTCAACATACTCGAAACGATGAAGAAGTACGGCTGCACGAAGTTTGTTTTCAGCTCCTCTGCGACCGTTTACGGAATCCCCGAAACCGTGCCGGTCAGAGAGGATTTCCCGCTGTCCGCGATAAACCCCTACGGCAGCACAAAGCTCATCATCGAGAACCTGTGCCGCGAGATGTACGCGGCAAATCCCGAGTGGACAATGATACTCCTGCGCTACTTCAATCCCGTAGGCGCGCATAAATCCGGCAAAATCGGCGAGGACCCCAACGGCATACCGAACAACCTTATGCCGATTGTTCTCGACAAGGCGGCGGGAAAGCGCGATGTGCTTTCCGTTGCGGGCAACGACTATCCCACCCCCGACGGAAGCTGCGTAAGGGACTGCTTTCCGTTGCGGGCAACGACTATCCCACCCCCGACGGAAGCTGCGTAAGGGACTATATCCACGTTGTTGACCTTGCGAAGGGTCACGTTGCGGCGGTGAAAAAGGCGCGCAGTATGAACGGCGGCTGCCCCGCATACAACCTCGGCACGGGCAAGGGCTATTCCGTTTTCGAGATACTCGACACCTTCCAGCGCGTAAACGGCGTTGACCTCGGCTATACCGTCGGCGAGCGCCGCCCGGGCGACGCTGCGGTGACCTACTCCGACCCGTCGCTTGCACAGCGCGAGCTTGGGTGGAAGGCGGAGCTTGGTATAGAGGATATGTGCCGCGACGCTTGGAATTTCAGGTGCAGGCGTGAAGCCGAAGTCAAGGCAAACACATAACGGCGCGGTTTTTCTGCTCGAAAAGGAGAGTTCATTATGGGCTTAAGATTCAGGAAAAGCATAAATCTCGGCAGCGGGTTTAAGGTAAATCTTAGCGGCTCGGGCATCGGCTTCAGCTGGGGCGTACCCGGCTTCAGAGTGACAAAGGGCGCTGACGGAAAGGTGCGCCAGACGGTTAGCCTGCCCGGCACGGGGCTGTCGTACCAGACCACCCTCGGCTCGACTAAAAAGACGGCGAAAAAGAGCACCTCCACCGCGAAGAAAAGCACATCGTCCTCAACAAAAAAGGCGGCGGGCGCTCTTGCTGCGGCGGGTGCTGCCGCGGCTGTCGGAGCTGCCGCTAAAGCCGCAAAGTCATCAAAGACAGCAAAGGAAAAGAGCGCAAAGCAGACCGCTCCCGCAGAGGAAACACTCGAGCAGCGTTTTGTTATCACGCGAGATGTGCTGAAAACCATCTACGCGACCAGCGACGAGCCTGTTGACTGGGAGGAGATTGCGTCGTCGGAAACGCCGACAGATGAGATGTACGACGCGGATTTCTGGAGCTACTGCCACGCGGCGGCGAAGCCCGTGCTTGACGGCGATATCGACGCATACCTGCGCGTTATACAGGATATGAACCCATACGACGACCTGCTGGATTTCGGCGAGAACTTCCTTTTCGGGACGGACGCGCCCGAGGTTATGGAGGTGGAGTTCACCGCGAAAAGCAAGGAGCTTATGCCCGACAAGAAATCGCTCGGCTCGAAGGAATACTACTCGCTGCTTCAGGATTACATCTGCTCGGTTGCCGTGAGGACGGCGCGTGACACGTTTGCGCTTCTCCCCGTCGAGTACGTCAAAATCCACGCGGTTGACAAGGGCGAGCTTGTGCTGTCGGTTTGCTTTGACAGGGCGGCGTTCACGAAAATCCGCTTTTCGATGGCTGACCCGTCGGATATCGTAGAGAAATTCCCCCACAATATGGACTTTAACCTTGTGCGCGGGTTTGCGCCGACGGACGAAATCTGAGCGCGGAAGTTGTGTACCTGTGTAATAAACCCTGATAAAAATGCCGCGTTTTGTTGTATAATAACAAAAATTCCGCGCATATCCCATTTTCTTCTGAAAATCTCTTGAATTTCGCGGAGCGGTATTATATAATGTGTGTATGTCCGATAATGGACGGATTAACGCGCTGCGCTGTGTATAATATACATAACAGCGTATATAAAAAGGAGATAAACATATGAAGCTTACAAAGATTATTTCCGCCGCTGCGGCTGGCATACTTGCTGTATGCGCTATGTCGGGCTGCGGAGCAAAGATTCCCGCAAACACCGTTTTCAGTGCCGACGACCTCGTAAACAAGACTATCGGCGTGCAGATTGGCACTACCGGCGCAACCTATGCAGGGGACGTTGAGGGCGCAAAGGTTGACCTCTACAACAAGGGCGCGGACGCTATTCAGGCACTCAAGCAGGGCAAGGTTGACGCGGTTATCATCGACAACGAGCCTGCAAAGGTTTTCGTAAGCAAGAACGACGACCTTATGATTCTTGACGACCCGTTTACGGTTGAGGAATATGCAATCGCAATCAAGAAGGGCAACGACGAGCTTACCGAGAAGATTAACACCGCGCTCGCAGAGCTTGAGGCAGACGGCACGCTTGACCTTATCACAAGCAACTGGATAGGCGAAGAGGCGGGTCAGCACCCCTA
>SFHN01000281.1 GCA_004555635.1 [Eubacterium] saphenum | reverse complement strand
AACGGTCTTAAACGCATGGGCTTTGATGAGGTTTTTGAGGTTTCAAAAGCGGCCGAGCTTGTCAGCGACGCATCGCGGCGCATGATTGAAAGCAAAACGCTGCAAAAGCCGGTCATCTCCTCGGCGTGTCCTGCGGTTCTGCGGCTTATCAGAACAAGGTTTCCGAATCTTATCAAAAACATTCTTCCGCTTTTTACCCCCGTTGACCTTGCCGCAAGGCTTGCAAGGAAAGCGGCGCGAAAAAAAACCGGACTTGAAAACAAGGACATCGGCGTTTTCTTCATCTCTCCCTGCCCTGCGAAGCGGACGGCGATAACCAATCCGCTTTGCTATGACGGCGGCATTATCAACGGGGCTTTTGCAATAAAGGACATCTACCCCGTTCTTGTTCAGACAATGGATAAGCTCAAGAGCGACGACATCAATCCGATGAACGATTCAGGCATCATCGGAGTCGGCTGGGCAAGCAGCGGAGGCGAGGCGGCAGGCCTTTTGAAGGAGCGCTACCTTGCCGCAGACGGAATTGAAAACGTGATTAACGTCCTTGAAGAGCTTGAGGATGAAAAGCTCAACGACCTTGACTTCATTGAGCTGAATTGCTGCACGGGCGGCTGCGTCGGCGGCGTTCTTACGGTTGAAAATCCGTATGTTGCCAAGGCGCGCATACAAAGGCTGAGGAAATTCATGCCCGTTTCGTGCAACCGTCTGCCGGAGGATTTTCATATTGACCTTTTAGGCTGGACTCACGAGCTGACGCCCTCGCCTGCAATGAAGCTTGCCGACAACGTCATCAAGGCTATGCAGATGATGAGCGAGCTGAGGAAAATTGAAGCCGAGCTGCCCGGTCTTGACTGCGGAATCTGCGGCGCTCCGTCGTGCCGCGCCCTTGCAGACGACATTGTAAGAGGCTATGCCGAAAAGAACGACTGCATCTTTTGGGCCGCAAGGAGCGAAAACGAGGACATTCTTCCTGCTCCGTTCCGCAAAAAAGAAAAGCACTCCGAAGCCGCCGAGGAAAACTCAAACGATTTTGAAGAGAATTTTCTCAAGGACGACTGAGAAACACATTTGAAAGGATTTTTTATATGCTTGTTAAAGATTTGAAAGCCGCGCTTTCGCTCACCTCGCTGACAACGGGCGGCGACGAAAAGGAAATCAAAGGCTGCTACTGCGGAGACCTGCTCAGCTGGGTAATGTCCAGAGCGAGCGAGGGAGACTGCTGGCTGACCGTCATGGGAAACATCAACGCCGTTGCGGTGGCTGTTCTGACCGACTGCGCTTGCATTGTTCTCACGGAAAACGCGCCGCTTGACGAAAACGCAAAGCAGCGCGCACAGCTTGAGGGCGTTTCCGTCCTCACCACAAGCAAAAACGCCTATCAGGTTGCGGCGGAAATTTCAAAGCTGCTTTAACAGGAAAGGTTCTTAACTATATACTTCACAAATCAAATAAGCTGCAAATTACAAAGAGCATTTCTGCTTTCTGCAATTTGCAGCTTGTTTATTTCATTTTATAAATCAGGCGCCGATGTTTATTCGGCAGCCGCGGCAAGCTCGACCTGTTCAAGCTCCTTGCGTCTTTCCTTCAAAAGGCGTTCCACCTCGGCCATATGCTCGCGGTCGTCATTGAGGAAGAGGATAGTGATAAGATAAAGCAGCGAGCCGATGATGGGGCCGAGCATGAACTGATGCCAGCGGTATTTGAAGAACGGCGAATTCTTGCTCTGCGCGCGCACAAGGGCTGCGCCGTCAAGACCCTTGATGTTTTCAAAACGCAGGAACTTGAGCACATAGCCCTGAATGAGCTTTGAAACGGCGGCACTGAGCTTTGAGATAAAGTTCTGCATTGAAAAGGCAATGCCCTCGGTTCTTTCGCCGGTTTTCAGCTCAACCTCGTCAATGGAGTCGCTGAGGAGCGAACGGTGAGCTATGTCTTTCATTGAAACGGGAATGTTGTATATTGCAATGAAGAACCAGATTGCAACAAGGCAGACAGGGTTGAGGAAGCGGTTGTTTGCGCCGATGGCGAAAGCTATCACGCGGCAGACAATCTGGAGCACCTCGGAAAGGACAAGCAGACGCTTCATTCC
>SFHN01000020.1 GCA_004555635.1 [Eubacterium] saphenum | reverse complement strand
TCTTCCGCTTCTGGGAGATTTTTGCAAACAAGTTCTGGACGTTCTTCAAAATCAACCTTATATATGTGCTGTTCTGCCTGCCGATTGTGACGTTCGGACCGGCGACGGCGGCGATGACTGCCCTTATGCGAAACATCTGCCTTGAGCGCCCGCAGTTCGTTTTCCACGAGTTCTGGAAGCAGTTCAAGAAGAATTTCAAGCAGTCGTTCGTCATAGGGCTTATCGACGTGATTTTTCTGTGCACGGCGGTGTTTTGCCACAGATTTTTCAGCATTTACGTTGACAGCAACGACTACTACTGGTTTTTCTACGCGCTGACAATGGCGGCGGAGATTATTTTCCTGCTGATAAATTTCTACATCTACCCGCAGATTGTGGCGCTTGATTTGCGTATGAGCGCGATTGTAAAGAACTCCGTTATCCTCGCGTTTGTGAACCTTAAGGGCAATTTGATTACGCTTGCTTTCTACATTCTCTACGTAATTCTTATGCTGTTTTTCAAGTACATCGTGCTTGCGCTTATGCCGCTGCTGCCGTTGGCGTGGCTTGCGTTTCTGACGGTGTTCAACTGCTACCCCGCTATTCAGAAGTTCATCATCAACCCGTTCTATGAAGCGAACGGCGAGCACAACCCCGAGCTTCCCGAGGATGACGACGAGGACGTTGTTTTCGAGGACAGAGGCGGCAGCGAAGCCCCGATAAACCTCAAGAAAAGCGACAAGACCGGCAGAGTTATCAAATGAGATAATGCCGCTCCTAATGCGAAATATCGGCCCGAGAAATCCGCGGATTTCTCGGGCTGTTTTTACGAGATTGTCCGCTCTATAAACACGTTTTTCGAAAAAATTTCCGCCGCTTTTTTTGATTTTTTCCGCCAAAAAACACCTTTTATAATTGTTTTTTCGACGCAGATAATATATATGCGTGAAGTGTTATCGGACGAGCGCAGAGCTTTTCCGACGGCTTTGCGCTTAATATTATCGGAGGAGAATTTGCTATGAAAATAAGTAAGTTTTTGGCAAACAGCGCAGCGGCTGCCTTTGCCGCAGCTGCAATTTCTATGAGCGCCTTTGCCGCTCCCAATGCGGGCGGAGTAGGCGGTGCAATCGGCGGCGCGGTCGGCGGTGTCGGAAACGCAATCGGCGACGCTGTCGGTGATGTTGTCGGCGCGGGAGAAAGCATTATGAACGATGTAACCGGAAATGCGCGTGACAACGGCAACGGAACTACTAACGATACTGCCAACGGCACAACCAACGGTACTACAAACGGTACAACCAACGGCACAACCACCGGTACTACAAACGGTACAACCAACAGTACCACTAACGGCACGGTAAACGGCGCACAGAACCCCGTAACCGGTGTTACGACAGGCTTTGCGGCGGTTTCCGCGGTAATAGCGGCAGCCGCAGTAACCTTCTGCACCGTAAAGGGCAAGGACGACTGAGTTTGAATTATAAGACAAAATAGCAAGTAAAAAGCGCCCTGTGTGGATAATACCGGGCGCTTTAACTAATTTACCTAAATTTTCTTGTTAAAAATAGCTAAAAGCCGTTTTTTTTTGTGTGCAAAATGTCTCTTGTAATTAGCTTCACAATATAGTAGAATAAATATTGAGGATTTAGTGTTTACTGTCCTACGATTATTTATTCAGGAGGATTTGTCTTATGAAGTTAAGAAACATTTTTGCTGCGGCATCTGCTGCTGTTGTTGCTGCTTCCGCTATGGCTGTTGCAGCATCTGCTGAGATTACCGATACTGCTGTCGGCACACTGTCCGGCGGCATGGTAACTTACGACCTCGTAGCTGAGGGCGCTGATATCGAGAACGCTGCTTACGCTTACATCACCTTCGTTAACGAGTCCGGCAACGACTTCGGCGGCGGCGTTATGTTTAACGGTTCTGTTTGCGGCTGGAGCCAGAGCGAGGAGTACTTCTACTCCGGTCCCGAGGGCGACAAGGATCTCAAGGCTGTTGACAACGGTGACGGCACATACACCCTGTACTTCACTGTTCCCGCAGGTATCTACGGCACAGTTACCGAAGAAGAGGATTACTACGCTCAGCTGTGCATTCAGCAGTGGTGGGGCGATGATATCTCCATTGCAGATATCGCTGTAAGCAGCACTCCTTTTGATGCTGAAGCTCCCGCTGAGCCTGAGGCTCCCGCTGAGCCCGAAGCTCCCGCTGAGCCCGAAGCTCCCGCTGAGCCTGAGGAGCCCAAGGGCTCTCCCGACACCGGCGTTGCAGGTGTTGCAGGTCTTGTAGGCGTTGCTGCTCTGGCAGGCGCTGCGGTAGTTCTTTCCAAGAGAAAGTAATTCCATCAAACCTACGATAAGTAAACACTAACGATTTCGTCCCCGTATAAGAGTTTCGGCGAGCAAAGCCCGCTGCGACGTCACTTATGCGGGGACGTTTTTTGCGGAAAAAAGCGGGTGGCATATTCACCAAAAAACAAAGCTGCACAAACGCCTTTTTTTGCAGCCGATTTGCGGCATTTCTCTTGACAAAAAAGCAGAAAGAGTGTATAATATAAAAAGTAAATAATAACGAACAGCGAAAATGAACAGCTTTTAAGGCGGCACAGCGAGGTCGGCAAGGTTTGATGTTTTCGTTTCTCCCCTGCCATAGCTATATGCAAACGGCTTTTGGGAAAGACAGCATACTGCCGCCTCCGCGTCTGTCGGGGGCGTTTTGTTTTGCTGCGAACGAAAGGGCGTGATAGGTATGTGCGACACGCAGGGACTGACCTTAAAGGCGGAAATACTCGACGAAAGCTCGATGGCGAGGGCGGTTACACGCATTTCTTTTGAGATTATCGAAAGGAATAAGGGCGTTGACAACCTTTGCTTAATCGGGCTTTTTTCACGCGGGGCGGTGCTGGCGCAGAGGATTGCGGCAAAAATCGCCGAGCTTGAAAAGCGCGAGCTGCCTGTCGGACTGCTTGACATCACGCCGTACCGCGACGACGAAAAGCGCGACGTTATCGAGCAGACGAAAATCGACTTTGACATAACGGGAAAGCGGCTTGTGGTCGTTGACGATGTTATTTTCACGGGGAGAACGGCGCGCGCCGCAATAGACGGGATAATGTCGCGCGGACGGCCTACGCTGATACAGCTTGCGGTGCTTATCGACAGGGGGCACAGAGAGCTGCCTATCAGAGCGGATTATGTAGGGAAAAACCTGCCGACCTCTCGCGAGGAAAAGGTCAGGGTTATGGTTAAGGAGCTTGACGGCAGCGACAAGGTAGTGATTTACGGCTGCGGATGAAGATAGGGACAGATCGGAGGAAAAAATGGAGCTTTTACTGAAAAACGGCTATGTGGTTGACAGCGCGAACAGCTTCGAGGGCGTTGCGGATATAGCTATACACGACGGGCTTATCCGCCGCGTCGCAAAGGAGATTCCCACCGAGGACTTCGACGAGGTTATCGACTGCACGGGCAGAACGGTTATACCGGGAATATGCGATATGCACGTTCACCTTCGCGACCCCGGTCAGACCCACAAGGAGGACATTATCACAGGCGGCGAAGCGGCGGCTGCGGGCGGAGTTACCGCGGTTGCCTGTATGCCGAACACGACCCCGCCCGTTGACAACGCACAGACTGTCGCGTACATTCTCGAAAAAGCGAAAAGCAGCAAGGTTAAGGTTTACCCTGTCGGCTGCATTACAAAGGGGCTTGGCGGCGAGGAGCTGTGCGACTTTGAGGAGCTAAGGCGCGCGGGCTGCGTTGCGGTTAGCGACGACGGAAAGCCGGTTCTTAATGCGAAGGTTATGGCGCGCGCGATGGTTAAGGCGCACTACGCGGGACTTAAGGTGCTGTCCCACTGTGAGGTTCCCGAAATCATCTGCGGCGGAATCATAAACAGCGGAAAGGTGTCCGAGGAGCTTGGCGTAAAGGGTATGCACCGCCTGTCCGAGGACATCGGAACCTCACGCGAAATCACGATTGCGACCGACCTCGAAATGCCGATACACATCTGCCACGTTTCGACCGCGACAAGTATGCAGAACATTCGCATAGCCGCGAGATACGGCTCGATGGTAACGTCCGAAACTGCGCCGCACTACTTTATGCTGACGGACGAGCTTCTGCGCAGCCGCGACGCGGACTACCGAATGAACCCGCCGCTTCGCACGGCAGACGACGTGCTGGCGATTACCGAGGGAATATGCGACGGTACAATCGACTGCATTATCACCGACCACGCGCCGCATTCCCCCGAGGAAAAAGCGGACTTTGAAAAGGCGCCGAACGGAGTTGTAGGACTTGAAACCTCGCTTGCGGCAACACTCACCGCGCTCTACCACACGGGAAAAATCTCAATGCAGCGGGTTGTCGCGCTTATGTGCGTAAACCCGAGGAAAATTCTCGGAATCCCCGGCGGCTCATTTACAGAGGGCGAGCCTGCGGATATCGCGATTTTCGACCCCGACGAGGAGTGGACAGTTGACCCCGCGAAGCTCCACTCAAAAAGCAAAAACACCTGCTTCAAGGGTATGACGCTGCGCGGCAGGGTAAAGACTACTATCGTAGACGGCAAGGTTGTCTACGAGGACAAATAACCGTACAAAAACATTTTCACATACAGAAAGGAAGCTACCGCTATGTCACTTGACAGACTTATCGAAAAAATCGAGCAGACCCAGAACCCCTCCGTCGCAGGACTTGACCCCAAGCTGGACTACGTTCCCGCGTTTATCAAGGACAAGTGCTTTGAAAAATACGGCGAAACCCTCAAGGGCGCGGCAAAGGCGCTGTATGAGTTCAACAAGGGGCTTATCGACGCGCTGTACGACATCGTTCCCGCGGTAAAGCCGCAGGCGGCGTACTATGAGATGTACGGCACGGCGGGCGTAAAGGCACTTTACAAAACGCAGGAATATGCGCGCAGCAAAGGTATGTACGTTATCACCGACGGAAAGAGAAACGACATCGGCACAACTATGGAAGCGTATGCCACCGCTCACCTCGGCAAGGTAAAGGTCGGCTCGCAGGAAATCGAGCCGTTCCTTGGCGACGCGCTTACCGTAAACGGCTATCTCGGCTCGGACGGCATAAAGCCGCTGCTTTCCGTCTGCCGCGAAAACGATAAGGGAATCTTCGTTCTGGTTAAGACCTCAAACCCCAGCTCGGGCGAGCTTCAGGACAGAATGATTGATGGCGTGCCGGTTTACGAGGTTATGGGCAAGATGTGCGAAGGCTGGGGGCAGGAGCTTCCCGGAGTTTACGGATACAGCGGCGTCGGCGCGGTTGTCGGCGCGACATATCCCGAGCAGATAAAGTACCTCAGACAGGCGCTGCCGACCACCTTCTTCCTTATCCCCGGCTACGGCGCGCAGGGCGCGGGCGCGGCAGATATCGCGGCGGCGTTTGACGAGAACGGTCTGGGCGGCATTGTAAACAGCTCGCGCGGAATTATGTGCGCTTATCAGAAGCAGAAGTGCGACGAGCGCGACTATGCACTTGCGGCAAGAAACGAAGCAATCCGTATGAGAGATGAGATAATGGGCTTCGTTGGGAAAATCACTCTCAGCAAGTAACGGAGAAGCTTTTCCGACAGGGAAAATACATTTGGGGTTACAAAATCCTGCCCGAAAGCGAAAAAACAGATACAGCTCGGGCATAATGTATATGGAGGATACAGATGATAACAAAGAGCAAAAGAAAAGCCGACCTTGTCCTCGCAGACGGAACGGTGTTCGAAGGACAGGGGTTCGGCGCAGATGGCACGGTTATCGGCGAGATTGTGTTTACCACCGCTATGGTAGGCTATCAGGAAACGCTCACCGACCCCAGCTACTGCGGGCAGATAGTAACGCAGACCTTTCCGCTTATCGGAAACTACGGCGTAAACGCTGAGGACCCCGAGAGCCGCGGCAGCGTTGTCAGCGGATACATCGTGCGGGAGTTCTGCGAGGAGCCTTCAAACTTCCGCTGCGAGGGCGACCTTGACAGCTACCTTAAAAAATACGGCATAATCGGCATAAGCGACATCGACACGCGCCGCCTCACCCGTATAATCCGCGAGAGCGGCGTTATGAACGGTGCAATCGTCAGCGGCAGCTACGACAAGAACGAGCTGCTTGAGAAAATCCGCGCGTACAAGGTCGGCGAGGTTGTGCCGAAGGTAAGCGTTCCCAAAAAGGAAACCTACCCTGCCGAGGGCGAGGCGAAGTACAATGTTGTGCTTATAGACTACGGCTATAAGTTCAACATCCGCCGCGAGCTTCAGAAGCGCGGCTGCAACGTAACGGTTATGCCCTACAACTCCACCGCAGAGGAAATCAAGGCGCTCTCCCCCGACGGAATAATGCTGTCAAACGGACCGGGCGACCCCGCGGACAACACCGTATCAATCAACACTCTGCGCGAGCTTATCCCTGCACAGATACCGACATTCGGAATCTGCCTCGGACACCAGCTTCTCGCGCTCGCAAACGGCGCAAAGACCGAAAAGCTGAAGTACGGTCACCGCGGCGGAAACCAGCCCGTGCGCGACATAACCCTTGACAGAACGTTCATCACATCGCAGAACCACGGCTACGCGGTTGTCGGCGACACACTCCCCGCACAAGCGGGCTTCGTGAGCCACATAAACGGCAACGACGGCACCTGCGAGGGCGTTTGCTACACCAACGCGCCCGCTTTCACGGTACAGTTCCACCCCGAGGCTTGCGGCGGTCCTAAGGACACCGCATATCTGTTTGATAAGTTCTTAAAGCTTATGGAGGAGGGAAAGTAAAATGCCGCTGAGAAGTGATATAAAAAAGGTTCTTGTTATCGGCTCCGGTCCTATCGTAATCGGACAGGCTGCCGAGTTTGACTACGCGGGTACGCAGGCGTGCCGCGCGCTAAAGCAGGAGGGACTTGAGGTTGTCCTTATAAACTCCAACCCCGCCACCATTATGACGGACAAGCATATGGCGGACAAAATCTACATCGAGCCGCTTACGCTTGACGTTGTTAAGCGCGTTATCGAGATAGAAAAGCCGGACAGCGTTCTGTCAAATCTCGGCGGTCAGACCGCGCTTACGCTTTGTATGCAGCTCGCTGAGGAGGGCTTCCTCGAAAGCCACAACGTAAAGCTGCTCGGCTCAAACCCCGAAACAATACACAAAGCAGAGGACAGACAGGCGTTCAAGGATACGATGGAGAAAATCCACCAGCCGTGTATCCCGTCAAAGGTCGTAGAAACCGTTGAGGACGCAATGGACTTCGCAGAGGTAATCAGCTACCCCGTTATTGTCCGCCCCGCGTTTACGCTCGGCGGAACGGGCGGCGGTATCGCATATACCCCCGACGAGCTGCACGAAATCGCAACGAACGGTCTGCGCCTTTCGCCGATTACGCAGGTGCTTATCGAGAAGTGCATAAGCGGCTGGAAGGAAATCGAGTTTGAGGTAATGCGCGACAGCAAGGGCAACGTAATCACCGTCTGCTCTATGGAGAACTTCGACCCCGTCGGCGTTCACACGGGCGACTCTATCGTTGTCGCTCCCACGGTAACGCTCGCAGACAAGGAGTATCAGATGCTCCGCACGGCGGCGCTTGACATTATTCAGGAGCTTAAGGTCGAGGGCGGTTGCAACTGTCAGTTTGCGCTGAAGCCCGACAGCTTTGAGTATGCGGTTATCGAGGTAAACCCGAGAGTTTCGCGCTCGTCTGCGCTTGCGTCAAAGGCAACGGGCTACCCTATCGCAAAGGTAGCCGCGAGAATAGCTATCGGCTATACTCTCGACGAGATAATCAATCAGGTTACGGGAAAAACCTACGCCTGCTTCGAGCCTGCGCTCGACTATCTTGTAGTAAAGTTCCCGAAGTGGCCGTTTGACAAGTTCGTTTACGCGAAGAAAACGCTCGGCACGCAGATGAAGGCGACGGGCGAGATTATGGCAATCGCGCCCAGCTTTGAAGCGGGTATGATGAAGGCTGTACGCTCGATTGAGCTTGGTATGGACACGCTGACCTCAAAGACTATTTGCAAGCTGTCCGACGACGAGGTGCTGAAGAAGCTTGAGGACGTTGACGTTGACCGCGCGTTCTGCGTTTTCGAGGCGCTTAAACGCGGAATTTCCATCGACACAATCCACGACATAACGAAAATAGACAAGTGGTTCATATCGAAGCTTAACAACCTTGTAAAGCTTGAAAAATGGCTCGCGGAGGGCGAGCTTACCGAGGAGAAATACGACGTGGCGAAGAAATACTGCTACCTCGACAGCACAATCGAGCGCATTTCGGGGCAGAAGGTTCCGCAGCGCCGCCTTGCCGTGTACAAGATGGTTGACACCTGCGCGGCGGAGTTCTCCGCGGACACGCCCTACTTCTACAACACGTTTGACCGCGAAAACGAGGCGGAGGAGTTTATCGAGGCTCACCCCACCGACAAGAAAAAGGTTATCGTTTTCGGCTCGGGTCCTATCCGCATAGGACAGGGTATCGAGTTCGACTACTGCTCGGTTCACTGCGTATGGACGCTTAAGGAAGAGGGCTGCGAGGCGATTATCTGCAACAACAACCCCGAAACCGTATCCACCGACTTTGACACCGGCGACAGACTGTACTTCGACCCGCTCACCCGCGAGGACGTTGAGGCACTGATTGCGACAGAAAAGCCGTACGGCTGCGTTGTTCAGTTCGGCGGTCAGACCGCGATAAAGCTTACAAAGCACCTTACCGAGCTTGGCGTGCGCATTCTCGGCACACAGGCGGCGGATATCGACGCCGCAGAGGACAGAGAGCTTTTTGACGAGCTTCTCGAAAAGTGCGGTATCCCCCGTCCGCAGGGCGAAACCGTGTTCACCACCGAAGAAGCGCTTGCCGCCGCAAACAGACTCGGCTACCCCGTGCTTCTTCGCCCGTCCTACGTTCTCGGCGGTCAGAATATGATTATCGCGCACTGCGACAGCGACGTTGACGAGTATATGAAGATAATCACCGCGACAATGCTCGAAAACCCCGTGCTTATCGACAAGTATATGATGGGTACGGAGGTCGAGGTTGACGCTATCTGCGACGGCGAGGACTACCTTATCCCCGGCATTATGGAGCATATCGAGCGCGCGGGCGTTCACTCGGGCGACTCTATCTCGGTATACCCCGCGCAGACGCTCTCGGAGCACATAAAGCGCGTTATCATTGACTACACGAGAAAGCTTGCTTCGGCGCTGCACGTTATCGGTCTTGTGAACATTCAGTATGTCGTATACAACCACGAAGTATATGTAATCGAGGTAAACCCGCGCTCGTCGCGTACCGTTCCGTATATCTCAAAGGTTACGGGCGTGCCGATGGTTGACCTTGCGACTAAGATTATCCTCGGCAAAAAGCTGAAGGATATGGGCTACAGCAGCGGGCTTCACCCTGTCGGGGATTACGTTGCGGTAAAGGTTCCCGTGTTCAGCTTCGAGAAGCTTCACGACGTGGACAATCAGCTCGGCCCCGAAATGAAGTCTACGGGCGAGTGCCTCGGTATCGCAAAAACGTTCTCGGGCGCGCTTCTGAAGGGACTTATCGGCGCGGGCTACAAGCTTTACAACAAGGGCGGCGTGCTTATTTCCGTAAAGGACTCCGACAAGAACGATGTTATCGAAATCGCCTCGCGCTTTGAGGAGCTTGGGTTTGAAATCTACGCGACAAGCGGCACGGCTTCGGTGCTTAACCGCAATATGATTGCGGCAAACCACGCTTACCGTATCGGAAAGGGCGACCCCGACATTATCTCCCTGCTTGAAAGCGGCAAAATCAACTACGTTATCTCCACCTCGGAAACCGGCAGACAGCCCTCGCGCGACAGCGTTCGTATGAGAAGAAAGGCTGTCGAGCGCTCTATCGCCTGCCTTACCTCGATTGATACGGCGGAAGCGCTTCTGGAGTGCCTTGAAATGCACAAGTCGATTGACGAAATCGAGCTGGTTGATATCACAAAAATTTAAGGACACGCTATGAAAATCGGAAAATACCCCGTCAAACACTCCTACAAAATCCCGCGGCTGATAAGCGATGTTTTAGCGCTTGGGTTTGCGGCGGTGATTGTTTCGGCAAGCCTTGGCTTTCTGGAGGAATATGCGCTGCTGCTTCAGCGGCTGGGCGAAAACAACGTTAAGCTTATCGTTGAAAACGAGAACAGTATGTTCGTTTCGCAGCAGTATTTCGTGTGGATATTCCCCGCGCTTGCCGCTGCCGTTATGATAGGCTACGCGGCGGCGAGCTTTGCTTCCTACAAGCTGAAAAAATACGCCGTCACAAAACATAACGCGCAAAGCTGCCGCGACGCGGTTGTGTTTGCGGCTTCGGTCATAAAGCTCCCTGCGCTGATGATTGTGTTTGACGCGCTGTATATTTTCCGTCAGCATATGTTCGGGATAAACGAAAGCTTTCTAAGTCCGCTGTCGCTGCTGTGCATTTTGATTATCGCGATAATCGCACGGCTGACAGCGCACAGGCTTCGCCTTATGACAACGACTTCTGAAGCAGCGCCGAAAAGCGAGGAAGCGGCTGACGGCGCTCCCGTAAAAGTAAAAATCAGACCCGCCGAAAAGGAGGATAATCAATGAGCTATTATTGCGGCAAATATCCCGTCACGGAAAAAAAGACGCTCGCAAAGGAAATCTACTCGATAACGGTGCATTGCCCCGAAGCCGCACACGACGCGCAGGTAGGGCAGTTTGCAAATATCACGGCGCCCGGCTTTACGCTTCGCCGCCCTATCTCGATTTGCGAGATAGACAAGGAGCGCGGGACGCTGCGCTTTGTGTTTGAGGTTCGCGGAAAGGGCACCGAGGCAATCGCCCGCATAAACGTCGGCGATACGCTCGATGTGCTTGGCCCGCTCGGAAACGGATTCAGAATCCCCGAGGGAAAGCGCGTTGTCGCTGTCGGCGGCGGTATCGGTGTTCCCCCGCTGCTCGGGATTTCCCGCAGCGCGGGCGAGCTTTGCACGGCTATCCTCGGCTTCAGAAATTACGAGAAGATTATCCTCGCCGACGAGTTCAGAGCAAACGGCTCTCAGACAATCGTCTGCACCGACGACGGAAGCGTCGGAGTTCACGGCGTTGTCACCGCGCCGCTTAAAGAGGAGCTTCAAAAGGGCGACGTCGCGGCGGTTTGCGCCTGCGGCCCCGAGCCGATGATAAAGGCTGTCGTTAAGCTCTGCGAAGAGATGGACGTTCCGTGTCAGGTTTCACTCGAGCAGCGTATGGGCTGCGGCGTCGGCGCGTGCGTTGTCTGCTCGTGTATGATTGTAAGGGACGGCAAGGAATTCTACGCGAGAGTGTGCAAGGACGGCCCCGTATTTGACGCGAAGGAGGTAAAATTCGATGGCTGATTTATCCGTAAGAATAGCGGGCGTTGAGTTTCCGAACCCCGTAATCGCCGCTTCGGGAACCTACGGCAACGGCGAGTGCTACACAGACCTCTACCCGCTGTCCCGCCTTGGCGGCGTTTCCTGCAAGGGTATGACTATCGCGCCGAAAATGGGCAACATTCCGCCGAGAATTGCGGAAACCCCGTCGGGAATACTGAACTCCGTCGGACTTCAGAACATCGGCGTTCACGGCTTTATTGAGCACTATCTCCCGACGCTCAAAGAAGAGGGCAACGTTATCATCGCGAACGTTGCGGGCGCGGTACTTGACGACTATATTGCCGCCGCGGAAGCGCTCGACAGCACCGATGTCGATATGATTGAGCTTAACATCTCCTGCCCGAATGTAAAGGCGGGCGGCGCGACTTGGGGCGTTACAAAAGAGGGCGCTTCGGCAGTTACCGCCGCAGTAAGAAAGGCAACGTCAAAGCCGCTTATCGTAAAGCTTACTCCCAACGTAACCGACATCACCGAGATTGCAAAGGCGGTCGAAGCGGAGGGCGCGGACAGCATTTCGCTGATAAACACCCTGCTCGGTATGCGAATAAACATCAACACCCGCCGTCCCATTCTGCACAACAATATGGGCGGACTGAGCGGCCCTGCGGTGTTCCCTGTCGCGGTGAGAATGGTGTGGCAGTGCTACAAGGCGGTTAATATCCCGATAATCGGTATGGGCGGCATTTCCACCGCGGAGGATGCCCTGGAATTTCTCATGGCGGGAGCCTCTGCCGTGGTGAGCACCACCCGTGTCTCCGGGTCATAGCCCTCCGGCAGCGCCGCCTTCACCGCGGCGGCATCGC